>JASHSY010000258.1 GCA_030040825.1 Xanthobacteraceae bacterium | reverse complement strand
CGGCTACGATGCTATCCGCCCAGGCGCAAACGCAAGGCGCCGGCAACATCAATGCCCAGGCTCAGAATGCTACGATTATTCACAAATCCGCTTGTCACGGATGGGGGCGATGGTGTCCCCCGGGCCGCCACCATGTCTGCAACGGTTATCGGTGTTGGTGCGCGCCCTGCTGGTAATACGCGCGATCAGCCCAAACGGTGAGGCCGCCTCAGTTGGCGGCCTCTTTCTACCAATCAGCCTGGCCGCCTCAATTGGCGGCTCTCGTACATTTTATCCGATATCCGACCTGCTTTTATCGGACGTGCCTTCGCGTCCGGCGTGCCGGTGAGCGGTTTTCGGCATCGGTTCGGCATTAAGATCGCAGTTTCGGCGCCCCCTCCTTTGACCGCGCCGGAAACGCCGGTTCGGGACATTTGACGACCGAAAACCGGTTAAGTGCCAAGTGCGGATATTTTGTCAGAAACTTGGCGAATAGGACCCTACCGGACGTGCGCCTGAACCGAAAGCTTCCTTCGTGCGTATAGTTGTTCATCGGCGGCTCAGGCACGCCGAAATAAAAACCGCTGTTGCCGTACAATCGTGTTCTTCATTGACGATCGACTCATCACAACAAACGGAGACCCAGATGGGCAAGTTCGCAATCACCCTCGCCGCAGCTGCGCTTTTGCTTGGATCCGCGGCGTTCACCGCGCAGGCGCAGACCCAAGGCGCGGGCACCATCAACACGCAGGCGCAAAATGCGACGATGATTCATAAAACTGCATGCGGCGGGTTCGGGCGTCACTGTCCCCCGGGACGGCACTGGGTTTGCGGTCCCAATCATTGCTGGTGCGCTCCCTGCTGATTTCTGCGGAGCGCCGCGAATACCGGCGAGGTCGCTGCAAGGCGGCCTCGTTTTTTATAACGCCGGGCTGCCGGCCGTCAGTCGAGTTCGACCACTGCGCCGTCGCGGATGGTCACGCGCCGATCCATTTGCGCGGCGATATCCAGATTGTGGGTGGCAACGATGGCGGCCAGACCTGACGCGCGCACCAACTGGTTGAGCGTGGAGAAAACGTGCTGCGAAGTCCGCACATCGAGATTGCCGGTCGGCTCATCCGCGAGCAGGATGTGTGGCGCGTTGGCAACGGCGCGCGCAATGGCGACGCGCTGCTGCTCGCCGCCGGAGAGCTCCGCCGGCCGGTGCGTAAGCCGTTCCTTCAAGCCGAGATAGCTCAGCAATTCGACGGCACGCTGCCTCGCCTCGGCGCCTTTCAACCCGCAGATCATTTGCGGCAGCATGACGTTTTCCAGCGCGGAGAATTCCGGCAGCAGATGATGGAATTGATAGACGAAGCCGATCGCGGTCCGGCGGATGCGGGTGCGCTGCATGTCGGTCAGGTACGACGTAGACACGCTGTCGATATAGACTTCGCCGGCGTCCGGGCGTTCGAGCATCCCGGCAATGTGCAGAAGCGTCGACTTGCCGGCGCCTGATGGCGCGACAAGCGCCACCGATTGCCCGGCCCATACCGCAAGCTCGGCGCCCTTGAGAATGTCGAGTGTGGAGTCGCCCTGGCGAAAGCGGCGCGAGATCTCGTGCAGGTACAGGACAGGTTTGTCGGCTGCGCCGGCGGGCGCCGTGGGCTCCATGATGGTTGTGGTCTCGTCCATCGGCCTACATCATTCGTAGCGCAACGCTTCGACCGGATCGAGCCGCGCCGCTCGCCACGACGGATAAAGGGTCGCTAGCAGCGATAAGCCGAGCGCCATCACCACCACGGCGGTGGTTTCACCGAGATTCATATCGGCGGGCAGCTTGGAAAGAAAATAAAGCTCGGGCGAAAACAATTCGGTGTTGGTGAGCCATGACAGGAAGTGGCGGATCGACTCGATGTTGAGGCAGATGATCGTGCCGAGCAGGAAGCCGACCGCCGTGCCGACGACCCCGATGGAAGCGCCGGTAATCAGGAAGATGCGCATGACGGCGCCCTGCGTCGCGCCCATGGTGCGCAAAATAGCGATGTCGTTGCTCTTGTCCTTTACCAGCATGATCAGGCCGGAGACGATATTGAGCGCCGCTACCAGCACGATCAGCGTCAGGATCAGAAACATGACATTGCGCTCGACCTCGAGCGCATTAAAGAACGTCGCGTTTCGCTGCCGCCAGTCGATCATATAGATCGGCCGCGCCGCCGCTTCGGTGACCAGCGGCCGGTAATGATCGACCCGGTCGGGGTCATCGGTATAAACCTCGATCGCGGTAACATCGCCGGCGCGGTTGAAATAGGCCTGCGCTTCGGTCAGCGGCATGAAAACGAAAGCGGCGTCGTATTCCGACATGCCGATCTCGAATACGGCGGCGATTTTGTAGGACTTGATGCGCGGCGTCGTCCCCATCGGCGTCACCGCCCCGCGCGGCGCCACGAGTGTGAGATTGTCGCCGGCGCGTACGGAAAGTTGCTCGGCGAGCCGCGAGCCGATCGCTATCCCCTGCCCCTCGTCGTAGCCATCCAGTGTGCCTTGCTTGATGTTTTTCGCCACAGACGAAAGCTTGGCGAGGTCCGCGGCGCGGATGCCGCGGACCAGCACGCCCGAGGCGTTAAACGGCGATGAGGCAAGCGCCTGCCCTTCGACGATTGGCGCCGCCAGGCGCACGCCCGGCACTTTGGCGACGCGGTCGGATACCGCCTGCCAGTCGGTCAACGGCGATTCCAGCGGCTGGATCAGGAGATGACCGTTGAGGCCGAGAATTTTGCCCAGCAGCTCCTGGCGGAACCCGTTCATCACCGCCATCACGATGATAAGCGTCGCCACACCGAGCATAATGCCGAGAAAAGAAAACCCGGCGATGACTGAGATGAATCCTTCCTTGCGCCGCGCACGCAGGTAGCGCAGCGACAGCATCCACTCGAACGGAGCGAACGCATGA
Organism: Xanthobacteraceae bacterium; assembly: GCA_030040825.1. Taxonomy (GTDB): domain Bacteria; phylum Pseudomonadota; class Alphaproteobacteria; order Rhizobiales; family Xanthobacteraceae; genus BOG-931. The sequence goes on along the minus strand of JASHSY010000258.1, from coordinate 1,300 downwards.
GTCCCGGTCGACTCTCGCATTTATGTCTGGTCCCCGCGAGAGCTTCGAGTTTCACATGATTCTGGCTTATTCAAGCCGCGAAAAAACGCGCTAAAAAGCCTCGCCCACCGCCTTACCCGATCCGCGCGAGCGCGTCTTGCGGGGTCATCAGCTCCCGCGAGCCGTCAGCGCGGCGCTTGACCTCCACTTTGCCTTCGGCAAGCCCGCGCGGCCCGACCAGGATTTGCCAAGGAATCCCGATCAGATCGGCAGTGGCGAATTTCGAGCCGGGCCGCTCGTCGAGGTCGTGATAGAGCGTATCAACGCCTTTGGCCGTCAGCGCGGCGTAAAGCTGCTCGCAGGCCGCATCGGTATCGGCAGCTCCTTGCTTGAGATTTAGGATGGCGACGGTGAACGGCGCGACAGCCTCCGGCCACTTGATACCCGCGTCGTCATGAAAAACCTCGATCAAGGCGGCGACCAGTCGGGTCGGCCCAATGCCGTAGGAGCCCATATGCACCGCCCGCTCGACGCCGTCGGGGCCGGTAACAACCGCCTTCATCGGCTCGGAATATTTGGTTCCGAAGTAAAAGACCTGACCGACTTCGATGCCGCGGGCCGATATCTGCTTGTCGGGCGGCAGCTCGGCGAAGGCGGCAGCGTCGTGTTTTTCCGCGGTTGCCGCGTATAACGCGGTCCATTTGTCGACGACGGCCTGCAAGCCGGCGATACTGTCGAAATCCACGTCCTCGGGCGGGACTTTGAAACCGAGATAATCGCGGTGGCAGAACACCTCGCTCTCGCCCGTGTCCGCAAGCACGATGAATTCGTGCGACAGATTCCCGCCGATCGGACCGCTTTCGGCCACCATCGGAATCGATTGCAAGCCCATGCGCGCGAAGGTGCGCAAATAAGCGACGAACATGCGGTTGTAAGCGTGCTTGGCGCCGGCGAAATCGAGGTCGAACGAATAGGCGTCCTTCATCAAGAACTCGCGCCCGCGCATCAAACCGAAGCGTGGCCGTACTTCGTCGCGGAACTTCCATTGCAGGTGATAGAGATTAAGCGGCAGGTCTTTGTATGACCGGACATAGGAGCGGAAGATTTCGGTGATCATCTCCTCATTGGTTGGGCCGAACAGCATTTCGCGCTCATGGCGGTCCTTGATGCGCAGCATTTCCTTGCCGTAGGCCTCGTAGCGTCCGCTTTCGCGCCAGAGCTCCGCCGACTGGATGGTGGGCATCAACAGCTCGATGGCGCCGGAGCGATCCTGCTCCTCGCGGACGATCCGGCAGACCTTGTTGAGGACTCGCAGCCCCAG
>JASHSY010000257.1 GCA_030040825.1 Xanthobacteraceae bacterium | reverse complement strand
CGCTATCTCGGCAAGGGCGTGCGCAACGCGGTCGAGGCTGTCAACGGCGAGATTTTCGACGCTTTGAGCGGGATGGATGCCGAGGCGCAGGTCAAGATCGACGAGGTCATGATCAACCTCGATGGCACGCCCAACAAAGGCCGGCTCGGCGCCAATGCCATCCTCGGTGTGTCGCTTGCGGCCGCAAAGGCGGCTGCCGCCGCCAACAAGCTACCGCTTTACCGCTATATCGGCGGAACTGCGGCGCGGCTTCTGCCGGTGCCGATGATGAACATCATCAATGGCGGCGTGCACGCCGACAACCCGATCGACTTCCAAGAATTCATGATCGTGCCGCTGGGCGCAGCTTCGTTCGCCGAGGCCTTGCGCGCGGGGTCGGAAATCTTCCACACCTTGCGCGCTGCGCTCAGAGCGGCCGGTCACAACACCAACGTCGGCGACGAAGGCGGCTTCGCGCCCAATCTGCCGTCGGCCGAGGCTGCACTCGACCAGATCACTGCGGCGATCGGGAAAGCGGGCTATCGCGCCGGCACCGACGTGATGCTGGCGCTCGATCCGGCGGCGAGCGAGTTCTTCAGCGATGGCGCCTATCGGTACGAGGGCGAAGGCAAGACGCGCTCAATCGAGCAGCAGGTCGATTACCTCGCAGCTTTGGTGAAGAAATATCCGATCGTTTCGGTCGAAGACGGCATGGCCGAGGACGACACTGCCGGCTGGAAATTACTGACACAAAAACTGGGCGGCCAATGCCAACTCGTTGGCGATGATAATTTCGTCACCAATGTGGAGCGTATTAAAGACGGCATTGCCAACGGCATTGCCAATTCGGTTCTGATCAAGGTCAATCAAATTGGCACGCTGACCGAGACGCTAGCTGCGGTCGAGACGGCGCATAAAGCCGGCTATACGGCGGTGATGTCGCATCGCTCGGGCGAAACCGAGGATACCACTATTGCCGACCTCGCGGTGGCCTGCAGCTGTGGCGAGATCAAGACCGGCTCGCTGGCGCGCTCCGATCGCGTGGCGAAATATAACCAGCTGCTGCGCATCGAGGAAGAACTCGGGGCGCAGGCGGTCTATGCGGGGCGCGCCGCGTTCAAAGCGCTGCACAAAGCATAATTCAACTGCTTGTCGGCTACCGCCAAACGGCGATATATCGTGTCATTGCGGGCGGGCCACCGGCACGCCCTGTCGGCGTCGATTTGCGATGGATCAGTCACTGGAATTGAGCGCGGGTGGTCGCAAGCGCGCGGTCGAGCGGTTGAGCGAGTTTGTCGCTGCGTCGGTGGACGCCGCGCCTGCATCCGACGCTCCGTTCTATCATTTGGTGCTCGACCGCGTATTCCCGGATGACATTTACGCCGCCATCGTCGCCAACATGCCGGCGGCCGTTGACTATCGGCCGATGCACGGTCGCAGCAAAGGACATGATCTCGCTGATGGAACGCACACGCGGGTGAAGATCGATCTATTCCCCGAATATATCCGCCATTTACCGCCGCAGCAGCGCGCGGTCTGGGACGTGGTCGGCCGCGCGCTTTGTTCGCGCGCGGTCAAGGACGGGTTCATGCGGCGACTGGCGCCGCCGCTCGAGCGCCGGTTCGGCCCAGGTTACGCGCGTACCGGCATGTTTCCGATCCCGGTGCTCACGCGCGACATTCCCGGCTACCTGATCACGCCGCACACCGACACGCGCTGGAAGGGCATCACAGTCCAGCTTTATCTGCCGAGCGACCGCTCGATCACGCATATCGGCACCATCTTTCACAAAACGCTTGCCGACGGCACGCTCGCCAAGGACAAGCAAATGACGTTCGCGCCGAATACCGGCTACGCATTTGCGGTCGGCACCGATACTTGGCACTCGGCCGATCGCATCGGACCGGAGGTCAAAACGCGAGACAGCATTCTGCTGACCTATTTTGTCGATGCGGGGGTGCTGCGCTTCTTCCGCAACCGCGGTAAGCGGATCGGCAATTTCGTCCTCAGCGAAGTGCGCAACCGGCTGCCCTGAGCGGACGGGGCGAGTCCGTTAATTCGGCCTTAAGTGGCGCACTCGCATCTTCGGCGGATGGTCACCCGCAAGCGTTTGCGTTCGATCCTGACCGCGCTCGGTCTTTACGTGATAGCCGCCCTGCTGATCGGCTATTTCGGCGTCAACGCTTTTTCCGGCAACCACGGTCTCAAGGCCAAGCAAGACATCGACCGCCAGGTTGCCACGCTCTCCATCGAGCTTGCCGATTTGCGGCGTCAGCGCGGGCAATGGGAGCGCCGCATCGCGTTATTGAGATCCGACCAGCTCGATCCCGATATGCTCGATGAGCGCGCCCGGGCGCTGCTCGATTATACGCATCCCAATGACCTGACGCTGATGGTCGATCAGCCGAAATCCACGCCTGACCGCAGCCCTTGAATCGGGCGCTGTTCTTCCCGAAATAATTTTAATTGCCAATAGGTTGTCAGCCGGAACCGGAGAACGCCCCGCTGACTTCCGCCATTAGCCGATTTCGGCTATGGGATGGAACCTCGCGAAGTGTCGAGAGCGCCGATGGCCGTCGCCATAACCAAAGAAATCGACCAATCCGGCGACCAACGCCGTCCCGTCACGCAGGCGCCGGCTGCAAAGGGTCCGGTCGTCGACTTCAACAAAGACCAGGAATTTGATGCGCTGCGGCAGATGCTGCTGATCCGGCGTTTCGAAGAGAAGGCCGGCCAGATGTACGGCATGGGCCTGATCGGCGGGTTCTGTCACCTCTATATCGGCCAGGAGGCCGTCGTCATCGGCATGCGGATGGCCAAACGTGACGACGATCAGATGATTACCGGCTATCGCGACCACGGTCACATGCTGGCCTGCGGCATGGATCCGAAGGGTGTGATGGCCGAACTCACCGGTCGGCGCAGCGGCTATTCCAAAGGCAAGGGTGGCTCGATGCACATGTTCTCCCCGGAGAAGCGCTTCTACGGCGGGCACGGCATCGTCGGCGCGCCGGCGCCGATCGGCACCGGGTTGGCTTTCGCCAACAAGTATCGCGGCAACGAC
>JASHSY010000256.1 GCA_030040825.1 Xanthobacteraceae bacterium | reverse complement strand
GCCTCACCCTTGCCGCCCGGCCGGATGGTGCCGACCACCGAACCATCGGCGAAGATGCGACCCATGCCCGCGGTTCCGTCAAAGCAGGTGTAGGCAAACAGCTTGCCGACCACGAACGCCTTCGCCTGCTCCGGTCCAAGTTCCTCGGCGACCGCCGCGGAAGCTCCGAAAACACAGGCACAGACGATGGCGACGCGCAGCAACATCGACGACTCCACAGCAGGTACAGGGGCGGAAGCTAGCAAAATTTCTTAACCGTCCCCTTACCATAGCGGCTACCTGCGGCAGTGAAAATACTTGATAATTTTTGCGGTTATTACCGAATTTTTACCACAATGCGGCCGCGCACTTCGCCGGCAATGATGCGTGCGCCGGCCGCAATCACATCAGCGAGCCCGATTTCGCTGGTCATCGCGGCGATCTTGCCGCGGTCGAGATCGGTTGCGAGACGCCGCCAGGCTTCCTGCCGCAGCGGCAGCGGGCACATGACCGAGTCGATGCCGATCAGCGAAACTCCGCGCAGGATGAACGGCGCCACACTGGTCGGCAGATCCATGCCACCGGCAAGTCCGCAGGCGGCAACCGCGCCGCCATAGCGCGTCATTGACAGCACATTGGCGAGCGTCGTCGAACCAACTGCGTCGATACCGCCGGCCCAGCGTTCCTTGGCGAGCGGGCGCGGCGTGCCGGTCAATTCCTTGCGCTCGATAATCTCGGCCGCGCCCAGTCCTTTGAGGTAGTCGGCTTCGGCCGGACGCCCGGTCGCCGCGACAACCGTGTAGCCGAGCTTGGCCAACAGTGCGATTGCCACCGACCCCACGCCGCCCGCAGCGCCGGTTACCACGACGCTGCCGCGCGCCGGGACGATTCCAGCGCGCTCAATTGCCATCACCGACAGCATTGCGGTGTAACCGGCGGTGCCGATCGCCATCGCATCGCGGGCGCTTATTCCTGCCGGCAGGCGAACCAGCCAGTCGCCCTTGACCCGCGCCTTGTGCGCATAAGCGCCGAGGTGGGTCTCGCCCAGGCCCCAGCCGTTGAGGATCACTTTGTCGCCGGCTTTCCACGCCGGATGGGTGGAGGATTCCACCGTGCCGGCAAAATCGATGCCGGCGATCATCGGGAAACGCCGCACCACCGGCGACTTGCCGGTCAGCGCGAGACCGTCCTTGTAGTTGAGCGTGGAATATTCGACGGCGACGGTGACGTTGCCGTCCATCAAATCCTTCTCGTCAAAATCGGTGAGGCGGACAACCTGGCCGCTATCGGCCTTGTCGACGACAATGGCTTTGAAGGTCGACATCGCATCAAGCCGGCATCGCCGCGAGGCGAGCGACCGGCCGCTCCACGATCGGCAAATTGATCACGCCCGAAATAATGCCGAATGCAATCGCCAGCCACCAAACCGCGTCGTAGGAACCGGTGCGGTCGAAAACGATGCCGCCGAGCCAGACGCCAAGAAAACCACCGACCTGATGGCTGAAGAAGGCAAGCCCCGAAAGCGTCGCCAGCCATTGCGTGCCGAACATGACGGCGATGATGCCGTTGGTCGGCGGCACGGTTGAAAGCCACATCAGCCCCATAGTGGCGCCGAACGCGATGCAGGTGAACGGCGTGACCGGAAACCAGACGAAAGCAAGGATCGCCGCGGCGCGGAAGAAATAGATGAACGAGAGCAGGTAGCGCTTCGGCATACGGTCGCCGAGCCAGCCGGATGAAAGCGACCCGATGATGTTGAACAGCCCGATCGAAGCAATCGTCCAGCCGCCGACCGTCGCAGAAAGGCCGCGATCGACCAGGTAGGCGGGAAGGTGGACGGTGATGAACTGGAGCTGGAAGCCGCAGGTGAAGAAGCCCAGCACGAGCAGCACATAGGAACGCTGGCCGAACGCTTCGCGAAGTGCTTGCCGCAGCGATTGCGACGCTACCTGTGCGGCCGTCGGGCCGTCGGCTGCCTTTTTCGGTGTCGCCAGCGCGAGCGAAAGCGGCAGCACCGCCATCATGCTGAATGCAAAAATCAAGATCGTCTGCTGCCAGCCGAATTGATCCATCAGCAGCACGGCGACCGGCGAATAGAGGAACTGACCGAACGAGCCTGCCGCAGTTCCGGCACCGAATGCAGTCGATCGCCAATGCGGCGGCAATAGTTTGCCAAACGCTGCAAGAACGACCATGAATGACGAGCCGGCAAGGCCAAATCCCGTCAGCACGCCAGCCGAGAGATCGAGCATCGGAGCGCTGGCCGAATAAGTCATCAGCGCCAAGCCGAGAGCGTAGAGAATGGCGCCAGTACAAAGCACGCGCGGAGCGCCAAAACGGTCGGCGAGAATGCCGGCAAGCGGCTGGCCCGCGCCCCACAGCAGATTCTGGATCGCCAGGGCGAACGCGAAGACGTCGCGACCCCAGTGATGCGCACTCGACATCGGCGTCAGGAAAAAGCCGAGCGTCGAGCGCGGTCCGAAAGCAAGCAGCGAAATCAGGCAGCCAAAGCTGATAATGACAAGCGGCGTTCGCCAACCGGACCGCTCCGCCGCGCTTGCTGCAACGCTTCGGCTTGAAAGTTCGCTGGCCATGGTTCCCGCAAAGGTCGTTATTGCAGTGCGGCAGCATAAGGCGTGAACGCCGATCACCCAAACGAAACTTACGCCGGCAATGCAGGCGCATGGCTGATCCGCGCTGCAACTCAAGCTATTAGAGTTTGGCGGTTTGCGTTGCCTTGGCCGCAGGCTCGGGCGAAACCGCCGCTTGCGGACCTTTGCTGTTGTCGGTCGTCGAAGCCGAAGGTTCCTTGGCCGCCGCGGGATTTTCCGTCGTGGCGGCAGGCGGGCGAGCTATTGCCGCAGCATCGCCGATCCACGCCGGCACATCGGGGCCGTCCGCCCAGGCGCGCGGCCGGTAGAAGGTGTGGACGCCAAGGCTGTACATCTTTTTCATTTCGTGGACCCAGCTCGGATGCACCCAATAGGCGTGATAATGGGTGGCGTGACCGACATCGGCGAGCCAGATTTTGCCGTCGAGCGTGTCCTTGGCGATCCGCTTGGCTTGCGTCCACATGTCGGGTTCGTCGATGCGACTTAGATCCTTGCCTTCGCAGGCAAAGGTGAACTGGCAGGCGAGGTGACGGTTGGCGTTTTGATAAACCACGCCGCACACGTCGTTCGGATAGAAGCCGGAGAAAACCCGGTTCATCACCACTTGCGCGACCGCCTCCTGCCCCTTCAGCGGTTCGCCGCGGGCTTCGAAATACACAGCGTCGGCGAGGCACTTTTCGGCTTTCGCACGGGGCTTACCAACAAGACCGAGCCGCTCGGCCGGGCTTTGCGGCCCGTGATCCTTACGCGCGAGGCTTTCGCCGCCTGCGCCGGTTTCGATGGACCCCTCCAGCGCCGACAGCTTGATGTCAGGATCGACCGTGGCGGGTGATACCAGGATCGGCTCGGCGCCGGGCGCCCATTGCTCCAGTCCATTACGCGCACTGGCGGTGCCGACGCCAAAATAGAGTTGGGCGGTGCGCTCTGCCGGATCTTCATCGAGGAAGGACAGCGACGCAAACGAGGAGGCCCCCGCTTCGCTTTGATCGTTCTCGCCGGCGGCCGCGATTTCCGGTGGCCGGTCGGCAAGTGTCGCATCGTCTTCGGTATCTACGTTGGCGACAACCGCAGCCGCGTTGTCGGTGCGCTGTTGCTCATCGGGCAGCGAGCCGAACGCTTCGTCGGCAACCGCCCCATCGCCGGGCCGTCGGGCATCCGGCAACGAGCCGAACGCATCACCGGCGGCAGCAAATGGCAACGACGCGGACGGAGTATCGATACGCTCGGCGCTCTTCGGCCGCGAAGTAATCGGCGCCGGCGGGTTTGCAGGTAACGGCGACGGCGCGCTGATTGGCTGCAATTGCGGCGCGTTCTGCGGCGCGCTGGCGGCCGGAGCGGCCTGCGGCAGCGGCATACGATCGCCTTTGAGACGCCGGTTGACCGTCGGATATTCGACGTGCAGCGCTGCACGCGCCAACGGCGGCTCGCCGGCTGTCCACACTTTCACGTCAAGCGCGCGCGGATCGAAATTCACCGGCTGGGCGGCAAACTCGGGAACTGTCGTGCCGATCGGGCGCGAGAAGCGGAAGGTCGCGGCATGAATGGTCCCGAACGGCGAAGCGATGAGATGTTCGTGCGACTGTTCCGTCACGCCAGGCTGGTGCGCCAGAAACGTCGAGAGATCCTGGAAGCCGGTCGCCGTCGGCGCAAACGCCACGCAGAACGCGCTGAACCAGAACGGACCCGATAACGCGGCCAACGGCCGCATACGCAACGCTACCATCACCCTCACGCGACGCTGAAAAAGCGACGCTTCCCGTTATTAAGCAAACGCTGCCGCAGTGGCGCGAATGCGACACATTCAAATATTGTCGGGTTAACGTTGCGGACGCGTTAATCGCCGAACGACGCGGCTCCGATGATGCGCGGTGCGGGCCGGTGAGCGAAATCAGCGAACTCTCAAGCTTTGGATGTTCTGCTCAAGCCGCGGCGTCGTGTTTTGGTTGTGCTTTATTAACCAAAAAGACAGCACCCGCGCTTACGCCGTGGAACTCACCGGCTTGCCCAACGCCGCCTGCGCCGCAGCGAGCCGTGCGATCGGCACGCGGAACGGCGAGCACGACACGTAGTCGAGCCGGACCTCGTGGCAGAACGCGACCGAGGCCGGATCGCCACCATGCTCGCCGCAAATGCCGAGTTTGATGTTAGGCCGCGCCTTGCGCCCTCGCTCGGTCGCGATACGCACCAATTCGCCGACGCCCTCGCGATCGATCGACACGAACGGATCGGCGGGAAGAATGCCCTTGGCCGTGTAAATCCCGAGAAAACTTGCCGCATCGTCGCGGCTGATGCCGAAGGCGGTCTGAGTGAGGTCGTTGGTGCCGAAGGAAAAGAATTCTGCCGTTTGGGCGATCTCGGCCGCCTTGAGCGCCGCGCGAGGCAACTCGATCATGGTGCCGACCTGATATTTGACGGAAGCTTTGGTCTCGGCGGCGACCGTCTTAGCGGTAGCGTCGATGCGCTCTTTCACCAAATCAAGCTCGG
>JASHSY010000255.1 GCA_030040825.1 Xanthobacteraceae bacterium | reverse complement strand
ACACCGATATCGGCCATTTCATTGCCGAGCAGGTTCAGACCATTCCCGGCGTGCAGGATACGCGCACCATCATTACCTTCAAAGCGTTCGGGGGATCGTGACGGCCGCAGTAGCATCGCCGATGATCGCTTCGTCGGCTCTGGACCGCGCCGCGGCGGCGGCAAGAAGACGCTGGTAGCGAGGGCACCCTGATCCGTCGGCGTCGAGCCGAGTTCGAACGACCGCGAAACCGGATCGTCGCTCGGCCGTATAATGCCAGAGAAACGGGTGCCGGCATACCGATGATGAAATCCGTCTACTGCTTCCGCAAGGAAAGGCATTTCCCAAAGCCGCCGGAGGCAATCTGGCCGTTCGTCGCCGACACCGCGCGCGTCAACGAACTTTCGGGCTCGCCACGCTATAATGTCGAGGAGCGTGCCGACAAACAGGGCCGTATCCATCGTTTTGCCAGTATCGGACACTGGCCGCTTCAACTGCGTTGGGAAGAAGGCTACGGCGAATGGCAGGAACCTCGTCGGCTCAGCCAAACCCGGTACTTCCTAAACGGGCCGTTGCGCCGCTCGCAGTCGGACTTCGAGCTTCTCCCGGAAGGTAATGGCACCAAGCTGGTGTTTTCGGCGGAAGTCGATTGCGTCGGCGTGCTTGGGTGGCTGGCCAAGCTGTCCGGCAGAATCGGCCGTGAAGCCGACAAGCGGTTGGCCACAATCGAACAACTCGTCGCCAATTCGGAAGACGCGGGACTCACGCCCGGCGCCGGCCGCGATGCGGCGATAAAACCTGCCGCGCGCCGGCGCTTCGACACGCTCATCGCCGAACTCGACCGCGATCCGGCAAGCCACGGACTTGCGCCAAAGCTTGCCGACTTTCTTCTCCATGCGCCGACGCTGCCGCTCGGCAGCATCCGGCCGCTGGCGATGGCGCGGCAGTGGCAAGCAGCCCCGGACCAGACCGTGGAAATGTTCCTCGCCGCCCAACGCATCGGCATCCTGGTCATGGGATGGGATTTGCTTTGCCCACGTTGCCGCGGCGCCAAATCGCGGGTCAAACATTTGCATGACCTGCCCGAAGGCGCGCATTGCTCCTCATGCAACATCGACTATCAGCGCAATTTCACCCGCAATGTCGAACTGACCTTCCATCCAGAGCCCTGGCTGCGCCAGTTGCCAAAAGGCGAATTCTGCATGCTCGGACAGGGCTCGACTCCGCACGTCAAGTTTCAGGCTGAGGTTGTCGCGCATTCGAGGCAAAGCTTCCAACTCGGACTGACACCGGGCCCTTACCGCTTTCGCACCGTCGAAGCGGGCGCGGAAGCAGACGCCAATATCGGCAGCGACCAGTTCATTCCGGAAATCACTGCCAACGGTGCAGACCTGACGCTGATTGAACCCGGGCGTCCCGGTGAATTCGTCATTGACAACGACACCGACCGGCCGCTGATCTTCGCGATCGAGGAGCGGAACTGGGCGAAGGACGCGCTGACCGGCGAAGCAGTGATCGCCATGCCGGCGTTTCGCCGGCTGTGCCCCGAACAGCTTTTGCGCCCGGGTGACGAGGTCGAGATCGGCCGCGTCGCGATCATGTTCACCGATCTGCAAGGATCGACGAAATTGTACGATGACATAGGCGATGCGAGCGCCTATCGCCTGGTGCGCGATCATTTTGCCTTCCTGTCGGAGCGGATCGCTCGCCACAACGGTTTCGTGGTGAAGACCGTCGGCGACGCGGTGATGGCGGCGTTTCACGATCCGGCCGATGCGGTGCGCGCGGTGCTGTCGATCCAAGACGACGTGGCGAGCTTCAATAAAGGCCGCGCCGACGGGGGCATCGTGTTGAAGCTCGGGCTTCATCTGGGCGGCTGCATTGCCGTCACCACCGGCGACCTGATCGACTATTTCGGCTCGGTGGTGAACACCGCCGCGCGGCTTGAGCATCAATGCAAGGGCGGTGAGATTATCATCTCCGAAGCCGTGCTGGCAGATCCGGAAGCGCGCAATGCGCTCGCCGGCCGTGCGGTTACCGAGGACAGCGCAACATTACGCGGATTGGCCGCACCGGTACGCTTCGTGCGCGTCGGCGCGACGAATTCCGCTGCAAAGCAGGTACCGCCTCATTAACCTCACCGCGCTTGTGATGCTCCGGCGGCAGCATTTTCGGATAAATTGAGCGACGATCCGGGCGCGCTCGGATCGAGCAGGAGTGTCGCGTATGAGCAGGCTGATGTACCGGGCGGTTCTCGTCGCTCTCGTTGGATTTTTGGTCATGCCGGCGCAAGTCAACGCCGGCGGCCCGGCGCCTTCGCCATACGCCACAGCGCCTGCCTACGATACGGCCTTCCACCCGGTGTGCGTGTCCGGCAGCTTTTACGCTTGCCGGACAGAGCCTTATGGCACACGGTTTTGCGGCTGCTGGCTTGGCGGCGATCATCCGGCTTGCCCCATTGGATATCGTTTCGCTTGCGGACACGCGCCGAGCGGCGCGCCAGCCTGCGGCTGTTATTAGCAATCAGCGATTATTCCGCCGCCTGCGCCGTCGGTTCGCGCTTTTTGCCGCGCTGCGGTCCCAGCGAAGCGACCCACCGGGCGATGACGTAGAAGACCGGCGTGAAGATCAGCCCGAACGCGGTGACGCCGATCATGCCGAAGAACACCGCGGTACCCAGCGCCTGGCGCAATTCGGCTCCGGCGCCGATCGCCCAGACTAGCGGCGTGACCCCCAGGATGAACGCAAATGACGTCATCAGGATCGGCCGCAGCCGAAGCTTGGTCGCTTCGACCGCCGCGTCCCAGCGGCTGCGGCCCTGATCCTCGAGCTGACGGGCGAATTCGACGATCAGAATCGCATTCTTGGCGGCAAGACCGATCAGCACGACGAAGCCGACCTGAGTGAGGATATTATTGTCCTGCCCGCGCAGAATAACGCCGATGATCGCGGCGACAAGACACATCGGCACGATCAGAATGACCGCGAGCGGCAGCGTCAGACTTTCATATTGCGCGGCCAACACCAGAAAGACGAACACCACCGCAAGCACGAAGGCAAACATAGCGGTGTTGCCGGCCTTGATTTGCTGGAAAGCGAGTGTCGTCCATTCGAAGTCAAAGCCCGTCGGCAAGGTCTGTGCCGCGAGCTTCGCCATGATGTCGATCGCCTGGCCCTGAGAATAGCCAGGCGCGGCCATGCCGTCGATCTCGGCGGCGGGATAGAGGTTGTAGCGCGGCACGCGATAAGGACCGGCAATATCGTGCACGGTGGTGAACGATCCGAGGGGCACAGTTTCACCGCCGGCGTTGCGCACCCGCAGCTTCAGGACATCGGCGACGTCGCGCCGGTCCTCTTCGCGCGCCTGCGCGGTCACGCGAAAAGTACGGCCGAGAAGATTAAAGTCATTGACATAGGACGACCCGATATAGATTTGCAGCGCGCTGAACACGTCCTGCACGTTGATGCCGAGCAATTGCGCTTTGGTGCGGTCGATGTCGAGATACACTTGCGGCGTCGAGGTCTCGAACAACGTGAATACCTGGGAGACGCCCGGAGTCTTTGCAGCAGCAGCCGTCAGATTGGTCGCCGCTTCCCGCAGCGCCTCAAGTCCCCTTCCGCCGCGGTCTTCAACAATCATGCGAAAGCCGCCGGCATTGCCGATGCCGCGAACCGGCGGCGGCACGACGGCAATGATGAACGCTTCCTGGATTTTTGACAGCCGGCGGTTCAACTCGGCCTGGATCGCCGTCAGCGACTGGTTCGGATCGCGCCCGCGTTTGGTGAAAGAATCAAGCGCAAGAAAAATCGCGCCGGCGTTAGGCGCATTGGTGAAGGTCGCGCCAGAAAAGCCGACGACGTTGACCCCGTGGACGACGCCGGGGACCCCCATCGCGATGTCCAGGGCGCGCTGCTGCACCTCATCGGTGCGCGCAAGCGACGCGCCGGGCGGCAACTGTATCACCACGATGATGTAACCGCGGTCGACCTGCGGAATAAAGCCGACCGGCGTCTGGCGAAACTGGTTGAGCCCAAACCCGATAATCACCAGGTAGATCACAAACATGATCGCCGCGCGCCGCACCGTTCTGCTGGCCAGCGAGGAGACGCCATGGCCGACGGCGGAAAATCCGCGATTGAACCAGCCGAAAAGCAGATGCAACGGCCACGCCCACCAGGCGTCGTGGTGCGTCGGATCGTGCGGCTTGAGGAGGAGCGCGCACATCGCCGGCGACAATGTGAGCGAGACAATGAGCGAGATGATGGTAGCGCCGGTGATTGTGAGGGCGAACTGGCGGTAGAACTGGCCGGAAATACCGCTGATGAACACCGATGGCACGAACACTGCGCAGAGAACAAGCGCGATGGCGATCAGCGCCGAGCCGACTTCGTTCATACTTTTGATCGCCGCCTCGCGCGGCGCGAGCCCAATGGCGATATTGCGCTCGACGTTCTCGACCACGACGATGGCGTCGTCGACAACGATGCCGATCGCCAACACCAGCCCGAATAGCGAAAGATTGTTCAGCGAAAAGCCGAATGCGGCCATGAACAAGAACGTGCCGATCAGCGACACCGGGATTGCGACCAGCGGGATGATCGCCGCCCGCCAGGTCTGCAGGAACAGGATCACCACCAGCACGACGAGCACGATCGCCTCGAAGATCGTGTCGAACACCGCGTCCACCGATTCCTGGATGAACTCGGTCGGATTGTAGACGATCGCGTATTTGATACCGGGCGGGAAGCGTTTCGACAGTTCGGCCATCAGGCTTTTGATGGCGTTCGACGTGGCGAGCGCATTCGAGCCGGGACGCTGGAAGACCGCCAGCGCCACCGCCGGATCGTGATCGAGATACGAATTAGAAGTGTAATCGAGCGCCGCCAATTCTACTTTGGCGACGTCTTTCAGACGTACCACGGCCGTCGGCGTTTGCTTTATCACGACGGATGCGAACTCGTCGGGATTGGCCAGCCGGCCGAGCGTCTGCACCGAAATTTGAAACGCGCCGGGATGCGCGTCGGGCGGCTGATTGAGTACGCCGGACGCGACCTGGATATTCTGACCTTGCAGCGCCGTGGTGACGTCAGTCGCCGTCAGCCCGAGCGATTGCAGCCGGTCGGGATCGAGCCACACCCGCATGGAATAATCGCGGGCCCCGAACACAATGATCGAACCGACGCCCTCGACGCGGGTCACCGCATCGGTCAATTCAAGCGTAGCGTAGTTGGAGATGAACAGCGTGTCGCGTGATTTGTCGGGCGAGTACAAATGCACAACCATCATCAGGTCGGGCGAGCTTTTAGCGACCGTGACCCCGACATTGCGAACGTCCACCGGCAGGCGCGGCGCGGCGATGTCAACGCGGTTCTGCACCTGCACCTGGGCGATATCGAGGTTGGTGCCGAGCTCGAAGCTGATGGCGATGGTGAAGCGTCCGTCGGCGGACGAGTTCGACGCCATATAAATGGCGTTCTCGACGCCATTGATCTGCTGCTCCATCGGTGTGACCACGGTGGCAGCCACGACTTCGGCGCTGGCGCCCGGATATTGGCCGGTAACCGTGATGGTCGGCGGCGCCACTTCGGGATATTGCTCGACCGCCAGCCGGGAGAAGGAAACGCCGCCGAGGATTACGAACACGACTGAGATGACTGCGGCAAAGATCGGCCGGTCGATGAAAAAATGCGAAATGCGCATGTTGCCGGCTGCGTTACTCGGCTTTCGGCTGACCGGCGTCTCGATTCGCCGATGAAGCGGACGCAGGCTGTTCTTCCGCGGCGACCTTCGTACCCGGCCGCGCGCGCATCAGGCCGTTGACGATGACACGGTCATCGGCGGTCAAACCTTCTTTGACCACACGCATCGTATCATCGAGCTGGCCGGGTACGATGTATCTTTGCCGAGCGACGCCGCCGTCATCGACCACCAGCACATATTTGCGCGCCTGCTCGGAGCCGATCGCCGCATCGGGAACCAGCAGCGCGGTATATGGCGGCGAGCCGGGCACACGGACGCGGCCGAACATGCCTGGCGTGAACAGTCCGTTCGGATTGGCGAATACTGCACGACCGCGGATTGTGCCAGACGAACGATCGATCACGTTGTCAACGAAATCCATCTTGCCGGTGTGCTGGAAGTTTTGCTCGTCAATCAGCTTCAGCGCAACGGTAACGCCGCCCTCGCCATTCGCCATCTGCCCGTTGTTGCCCGCGAAACGCTGATAGCGCAGATAGGAGGCTTCGTCGAAAGTAAACTCAAATCGAATCGGATCGATCGAGACGATGGTGGCGAGCAAGGTTGTGTTGGCGCCGTTTCCACCGGTGACCAGATTACCGACCGACACCCGGCGATCGCCGATGCGGCCATCGACCGGCGCGCGCAGATTGGAATAATCGTTCAAGTCCAGCTCAGCCTGATGCACCATCGCCTCCTGGGCGGCGACGGAAGCCTCGGCGACGCGCTTGGCTTGGGTGCGCTGGTCATAGGTCTGCTCGGTGATGGTCTTGTTGTGCAGCAACTCCTGGCCGCGCGCCAGATCGGCCACGGTGAATGCGAGGTTGGCGCGCGCCTGCGCGAGGTTGGCGCGCATCTGCTCGAGCACAATCTCGAATGGCCGGTGATCGATGGTGAACAATAGGTCACCCTTGTGCACCATCTGGCCGTCGGTGAAATGAATCTCCGATAAGTACCCGGAGACGCGTGAGCGAATCTCGACCGAGTCGACGGCGACGAAACGGCCGACATACTCGTCCTGATCGACGATCGTGCGCCGCACCGGCTTTGCCACCGTCACCGTTGGTGGCGGCGGAGCGGCCGACTGCTGGCGTTGCTCGCATCCGGCAAGCGCGCCGGCCACAGCCGCAATCAGAAAGGCGGCGGCCGAACGGGCCACCAAAGCCGAAACCATAAGCCCCCCGTTCGAGGATTATCTGTGCTTTCCAGCACCATACGCGATGGAGGCGGTCAACCGTAGCAGGAAATCGTCGCCCTTTCCCGACGGCCCGCCAGTTCCCATATGTGCGATCCTACGGAGCAATCCCGCGAAAAAATGGCATTTTCCCAATGAAGATCATCCCCCTGAACGGCGGTCTCGGCGGCGTGGCAGCGGCCGAAGCCGCGCGCGACCCAGCGGCGGTTCCAGCCGAGGATCAAGCGCTGCTCGACTCCTATTCGCGCGCCGTGATCGACGTGGTCGACCGCGTCGGGCCGACGGTCGTTGGGCTCGCCATCCGCTCCGACAAATCCCGCGGCGGCAGCGGCTCCGGCGTCATTGTGGCGCCTGACGGGCTCATTCTCACCAACAGTCACGTCGCCGGTGGTACCGGCGCGGGGGGTTCACCGGCGCGCATCGCGGTCAGCACTGCCGACGGCCAGGAATTGCACGCCCGCCTGGTCGGCGACGATCCGGACACCGATCTGGCGCTGGTGCGCGTCGACGAGCCGGCGACTTTGCCGGCCGCTTCACTCGGCGATTCCAAACTGCTCAAACGCGGCCAATTGGTGATTGCCATCGGCAATCCACTCGGCTTCGAATCGACCGTTACGACCGGCGTCGTTTCCGCGCTTGGTCGATCCTTGCGTGCGCGCTCCGGCCGCCTGATCGACGACGTGATCCAGACCGACGCTGCGCTCAATCCCGGCAATTCAGGCGGGCCGCTTGTCTCCTCGCGCGGCGAGGTGGTGGGCATCAACACCGCCGTCATTATGGGCGCACAAGGCATTTGCTTTGCGGTCGCCGCCAATACCGCGAGCTTCGTGCTCGGCCAACTGGTCCGGCATGGCCGCGTGCGCCGCGCCTTTATCGGCGTATCCGCCCAGCAGATGATGATCCCGCGGCGACTGCGCCGGGCCGGCCTGATGCAGGACAGCGCGGTGATGGTAGGAACGATCGAGACCGATAGCCCCGCCGATCGCGCCGGTCTGCAAGCCGGCGATATTCTGCTGGCGCTCGACGGCGTCGCCATGACCGGCGCCGACGACCTGATCCGCGCACTGACAGGCGACAAGATCGGACACAAAGTCACCGTCCAGGTGTTGCGCGGCGAAAGCCGGCTGAGTGTCTCACTGGTGCCGGAGGAGCGCCGGCGCGCGTGACTTTGCGCTGTACCGGCGTGAGAGGCTAAGTGTCAGCGCAGCAGGTCGGCGACGCTGCTGGCCTGATCGGCACGCCCGGTATTGAATGCCGCCTCCCAGATCGCGATCTTGCCGCCGCGCATCACCCAAACTTCGACGCCGTAGCCGCGCATGGCTACGCCGGTCTCGGCGTCCTGCCATTCGCCTTCCCAGACATTGGCAATCGTGTCGTTCATCAGCGAACGAAATTCTTTTTTCAACCGATAGCCGTTTTGCTTCGAGCGGCGCGCGGTAAAGAAGGCGCGGATCGCGTCACGCCCGCGAAACTCCGGCACCGTGCCAAAACGCACGACACAGTCTTCGGTAAAACCGTCGACCAGCGCG
>JASHSY010000254.1 GCA_030040825.1 Xanthobacteraceae bacterium | reverse complement strand
CGCGTCGCCATCGTCTGTGCCTGTGTTTTCGGAGCTTCCGCGGCGGTCGCCGAGGAACTTGGACCGGAGCAGGCGAAGGCGTTCGTGGTCGGCAAGCTGTTTGCCTACACCTGCTTTGACGGAACCGCGGGCATGGGTCGCATCTTCGCCGATGGTTCGGTGGTCGGCACCATCCGGCCGGGCGGCAAGGGTGAGGCGCATTTCGCGGCGTTACCTGCCGGCACGCTCAAGGTCGAAGGCACCTCGATGTGCGCGCATCTGGCCGGCCTGCCGATCGAACCGTGTTTTAAGGTGCAAAAGATCAACTATCGCAGCTTCCGCGGTTCGGTTGCCGGCCTTGGTTTCGCCTATTGCGATTTCCGCCAGCATAATCCGCGCACGCAGCTGACCAGCAACACGCACGCTGCGCAGCCGATACGCCTTGAGCCGGTTCGCGCCGCGCCGGTCACGCCGGTGCACGCAACGCCGCTGGCAAATTTGCGGCCGGCAATCGAGGAATAACCTCGCTTCCCCGGACGACGGCTAGTCCAAGCCTTCCCTGGTCCAAGCCATCCCTGGTCCAAACCTAGTCCAAGTCGAGCTGGAACGGCATGCCTTCCATCGCCACGACGCCGCGTCCGATATGTTCGATCGCGGCGACCATGCGCCCTTGGCGGCCCAGTAGCCGGTCGGCCAGCGAGACGATGCGGATATTGGGAGTGGCGGTCGGCGAAGCGCGCCGCAATGCTTGTGCGATGCTGTTCTCATCGCGCGATGGATTAAGCGCGCAGACGCTGGCAAATGCGCTCGCGGTCGAGCGGCTGATGCCGGCGTAGCAGTGCATCACGATCGGGGCGCGGCGATCCCATCGGCGCACGAAGTTCAGCAAATCCGCGACATGCTCCTCGTCGGGCACGATATAGCCATCGAGCGGTTCCGATATATCGTGCAGCCGTAACCAAAGATGATTTTCCTCGATGATTGCCGCGGGCCGTTCAAGATGGTCGCCGTCGGCGAGCAGGGTCACAACGTGCCGAGCGCCGGTGTCGTCGACGGTTTCGTGCAGACGGGCGAGGGAGCAGACGTGAATCATCGAATCGAGTGTGAGGCTGTACGTTACTTCATATAGGTAACATTACGCGGCACAAGTATGACGTTCAGTCAGCCGTGAGTTTACGGAAGCGATCGAGATAACGCTGCTGCGCTGTCTCCGCCGGCCAAGGTTTGAGGTAATCGCGCTCCAACGCCGACGAAATTTGCGGCGGACGCCCGAAGAACCGGCGCGCTTCGGCAGCCGCAAAGCCGGCGAGCCGCGTTGCCTCCAGGTAAGCGGCCTGGCGGTCGGCGATTTTGATCAGCTCTTGCAGCTCCGGGACCGGCTTTACCGGTAACCCGAAGCGGCGGTAGATCGCCGAGAGTAGCCTGCGCTCCACCGTTTTATAGGCGTCGCCGATTACCACTTTGAACGGGGAGATCATGTCGCCGATCACGTACTCCGGAGCGTCATGCAGCAGTACGGCAAGGCGGCGGCTGCGGTCGAGCCGCGGGACCCGGGCGTGCGCCAGTATCTCGACCAGCAGTGAGTGTTGCGCGACCGAATAAATATGTGGTCCGCTGGTTTGCCCGTTCCAGCGCGCGACCCGCGCCAGCCCATGCGCGATATCCTCGATCTCGATGTCGAGGGCAGAAGGGTCGAGCAAATCGAGCCGCCGCCCGGATAGCATGCGCTGCCAGGCACGCGGAGCGCTTGCTCGCGGTGATTTGGTCATGCCGGGAGGCTACATGCCTCCCGGCGGTTGGCAACGGACTTGTTACGCCGCCGCTTTTTTGCCCCACAGGCGCTTTGAGGCGATGTCGGCGCCTTCGCGCAGCGTCTTGAGCTTAAGCCACACCACGTCCTCGGCGACCCACTCCCAGCCGGCAAAGGTACCGAAGCCGCAGTCGACGCCGGCAATGACCCGCTCGCGATCGCCGATCGCCGCTACCGCCTGCTCGATGCGCTGGGCGACGACCTCGGGATGCTCCACCAGGTTGATCTTGGAGTCGATCACGCCGGGGATCAGGATCATGTTGTCGGGGAATTTGTGCTTCTTGAGCGCCGCATATTCGTGCTGGCGGCGGGCATTGGCGAACTCGATCGACAGCGCGCCGACATTGGCCCGATAGAAAGCCTGCAACAGCGGCTCGAGTCCGATATCGAAGATATGCGGACCTTCCCAGTTGCCCCAGCAGATGTGCAGCCGCACACGATCGCGCGGAAGGCCTTGCAGAGCCTTGTTCAACGCCGCGATTTGCAGTTCGACCAGCTTGACGTATTCGGCCTCGGTCTTGTCCTGGAACAGGAGGACGCGCTCCATGGCCAGGTCCGGTGCGTCGATTTGCAGAACGTATCCGGCGTCAACCACCGCCTTATATTCGTAATGGATTTCCCGGGCGATCGCGTCGAGATAGTCCTCATAGCTCTTGTAATATGCATTGAGCATTGTGCAGGCGACGATACCGGGGGACGGTTCGGCGAAGAACATTTCGGTGAACGGCGGCTTGATTGCGTCAGCGTGTTTTTTGAAACGCGCGAGTTCGATTTTGATCGCTTCCTTGTCGGTATATTTGATGTCGGCGATCGCTTCGGGACAACCGAAGACCTTGCCGGTCTTGGGAATGCGGGCCATGAATTTTTGCGTGAACAGCGGAAGCTGAATCCATTCCTGGCCGAACGGGCGCTTTGACTCGCCGCCAAATCCGGTCATCCGCTTCGGCAAGTAGGTCTGAAAACCGACGCGCCCCTGTTCGCCATCGTTGGCGACGCTCACGCCGGCCCAGCGCTGCTTTTCCATCACGTAGGCGACCCGCTGGTCGACCATACTGTCGAGCTTGGCCTTGTCGACTTTCTCGCCAGCCTCGTCGGCGATCAAAAGGTCATTAAGTTCCTGGCCGCGCGGCAAACTGCCGGTGTGCGTGGTCAAAATGTAATCGGTGCTTTTTTTCATCGAATCCCTCCCAATTGTTTTCTTCGGCCGATGTGCCTCAACAACGATTATGCCAGTCCCCCGCCGCGCCGCGCAAGAACACGGTTAGCGCCGCAAAGACTGCCGCGAAATGAAAGCGCATTGGCCGGCTTCGCGGCGCGATGTCCGATCCGGTGCGATTGGTGGGCCTCGCCCACACGGCGAAGGGCCGTGTCCCACGACTTCTAACGACGGATTTTTGCTTGCGCCGTCGCATGAAGGGATCGCGGTGCTTGGCACCGAGTGCAAAACAAGGCTATCCTGCGATGGCGCACGAGCATCTGGGTCCTTTCCGGTCGAAATTCGGTCACGGCGCCGCAGTTGAACTGGTGCCTCGATGATCCGGATCGCAAGTAGGTGCACAGGGGAGGAGTTTTATGTTGTCACCACGCAGTCTAGCTATCGGCGTTGCGGCCTTGGGTTTCGCTTTTGCGATGACCTCACCTGGCCAAGCTGCCGACATCACCAAAGCCAAGCTCTATCCGGACAAGAAAGGCACCGTTGCCGACTTCTTGCCGATGAGCAAGTTCTGCGGCACCAAGCCGATCAAGGTCGCTCTATCCGACGGCTGGGGCGGCAATTATTGGCGCCATATCACGCGTGCCGAATTCGAAGACGAAGCTTCGAAGTGCAAGAACATCACCGAGACGCGCTACACCGACGGCGAGTTCAAGCCTGAGAAGCAGATCGCCGACATCGAAGGTTTGATCGCGCAGAAATTCGACGTAATCGTCGCCTTCCTCGATACCGGTCCGGCGATTCTGAAAGCGACACGCGAAGCGACGAAGGCCGGCATCGCCGTAGTGCCGTATTCGGTCGGCGATGGCTTCCCCGGCAAAATCGGCGTCGACTACGTCGATCGCGTCACCGAAAGCCAGAAAGAAGTCGGCGAGCAGTTTGCGGCTTGGCTGGCGAAAACGCTGAACGGCAAAGGCACAGTCATTATGTTCGGCGGCACGCCGGGCAATCCGATGACGGCGGCGCAAGTCGTCGGCTGGAAGCCGACTTTCGCCAAGTATCCCGGCATCAAGGTACTGGAAGCCGAGCCGGTGCCCACGAACTGGGATCCGGCCATGGCGCAACAGAAGACCGCCGCGCTGATCGCCAAATATCCGGAGATTGACGGCATCTACAGCGAGACCACAGGTCCGATCCGCGCCTTCCTCGCGGCCGGCAAGCCGGTCCCCGCTTATGTCGGCCAATCGCTCATGGATCTCAGCTGCCTTGCCGCCGATCACCCGAACTTCAAGATGGCGAGCATGGATGCTCACACCTGGATGGTGCGACTTGCGCTGCGTAAGGCGGTTGCGGCCGCCGAAGGTATCGATGAGCCGGAGCCCAGCCTGATTACACTGCCATTCACCGAGGACAACACGTCCAAGGATCCAAAGCTCGCGATCAAGTGCGACAAGTCGATGCCGATGGATTCTATTCCGTCGTCGATGCTGTCGAAGGAGCAGCAGATCAAGGCGCTCGGCGGCAAGTAAGCCAAGGAGGTTTAAGTCTTGCGATCGCCCGGTCCCGCATGGGGTCCGGGCGATCTTTTTAGGTCATTGCGCACTTGCGCGGCTGCAGTTGTTTGCTGCCTGAAGTTTCGCTACTGGATATCCCTTCTCCGTCGCGCGTGTGGCTTCCGCGAAGCCAAGTTCGGCTAAAGCCGACGGAAGTTCGATGCGCGGCGGGAAGAGCGGCGCGGGACCGGCCGCCGCCATCGCGCTCGAGCAGGGGCGGTAATGACGACATGGTTTGAGTATCGAACGATTACTCTGCGGGTCCCATGGCCGAGCAGAGACTTGACCGACCTTCCGCTGGCGGCCAAGGCGTTTGTTGCTACGGCGCTGTTGGTATTGGTCGGCGGCATTGCCGCGCCCAGTACGGTCAACTCAGCCGCCATCCTGTCCACGTTGCCTTATTTCGCCATTCTTGCCGTCGCGTCGATCGGTCAGCATTTGGTGATTCAGCAACGCGGCCTCGATCTCTCGACTGCAGGCATTATGTCGTTCGTCGCAGTGGTCGTTACCAAGTTGCCTGACGGCAGCACCGACCTGAATGTCGTTCTGTTTTACGTCGCCACCGGACTTGCCGTCGGCGCAGCGATCGGCGCCATCACCGGTCTGATCGTCACCTATCTGTATGTGCCGGCACTGGTGACGACGATCGGCATCAACGCCATCCTGTTCGGGCTCACCTATTTTGTCTCGACCGGCGCATCAGTGCAGTCGCCGATGATGATGGTCAATTTCTTCGTCGGCCGCTTTCTCTTCGTTCCGGTCACGGTATGGGTCCTGCTGCTGGTCGCCGGCGTGACGGTCTTTGTGCTGACATTCACCACTCTCGGCCGGCAATTCATTGCCGTTTGCGTCAATCCCGCCGCGGCGCACGCGGTCGGCATTCCGTTGCGGGCATACAGGATCATCACTTATGCAATCGCCGGCTTGATGTACGCGATCGCGGCGATCATGCTTTCGGGTTATCTGGTTTCGCCGACCGTTTTGTGCGGGCTGCCATATCTGCTCGGCACCATTGCCGCCGTCGTCGTCGGTGGCAATCCGCTCGGCGGCATAACCAAAGGCAGCGTGGTAGCGACCGTCGTCGGCGCGTTCTTCCTCACTTATCTGGCACAACTCGTGACCGCGCTCGGTTTCGGCGGCTCAGCCGAGGACCTCGCCGACGCGGTCATCGTGCTCTCCGGCGTCGCGCTCCCCGAGATTAGCCGGCGGTTGCGCCATGCATAACGTCACTGCCCCTAATGTTGTAGACACGCCGCCGCCAGAGCCGACCACGGCGCACATACCAGTGATGACTCTTGCCAGCGTGCGCAAAAGCTTCGGGCCGGTGCAGGCGCTAAAAGGCGTCGACGTGCTGATTTATCCGGGCGAAGTGCACGCCATCGTCGGCGAGAATGGCGCCGGTAAGTCGACGCTTATCGGTGTTGCTGCAGGCGTGCTGCGCGCCGATGCCGGCGCTATATTCTATGATGGTAAGCATGTTGACGATCACGACCCGCGACGCATCCGCGAGGACGGCGTGTCGGTGGTGTATCAGCATCCGGCGCTCGCTCCAGATCTCACGGTCCTTGAAAACCTCCAGCTCGCGGCCCCCTCGCTCGCCGAGCCGGGCGGCGCTGACGAAGCGGAGCGCGTGCTGGCGCGAATTGCCACCGACGAGCTTCGCATGCCGCTCAACAAGCGGCTTGGCGAGCTGTCGCTCGCGCAACGACACATTGTCGAAATCGCGCGCGCACTGGCGACGCACCCGAAGGTGCTCTTCCTCGATGAGCCGACCGAGCCGTTGCAGCAGGCCGACGTGCGAAAGCTTTTCGATCTCATCGGAGACCTTAAGCGCGATGGCGTCGCCATCGTTTATGTCTCGCATCGCCTCCACGAAGTCGACGAACTGGCCGACCGTATCTCAGTGATGCGCGACGGCGAAATCATCGATAGCCGCCTCGCCGAATCGATCACTGCTGCGGAAATCGTAGCACTGATTGCGGGTCGCCCGCTCGGCCAGATATTCCCCGCTAAAGCAAAAATCGTCGGCGCACCGTTATTCACGGTCGATGGTTTGAGCGGCCGCGGCTTCGATACGGTCGATCTTACTGTGCATGCCGGTGAGATAGTCGGGCTTGCCGGCATCGAAGGCGAGGGCCAGCGGGAATTTATCCGCGCCGCCGCCGGTATCGATCGCCGCCGCAGCGGCGAGGTCAGCGTCGCTCGCGTCAAGATTTCCGGCGACAGTCCCGGCGCGTTTCGGCAGGCCGGTATCGGCTTTATTTCCGACGACCGCCACATGGAGGGTGTGTTTCTTAATCTGACGCTGCGCGAAAATCTCAGCCTCGGCTCCCTGCAAGCGATTTCGCGGCACTTTGTGATCGATCGCGCCGGCGAATCGGCGCGTGCCAGGAAAATCACCGAAGACCTGCGCATCCGCGCCGCCTCGATTGAATCGAAGCTCAACGAATTGTCAGGCGGCAATCAGCAAAAGGCTTTGTTTGGGCGCGAAATTTCGGCCAAACCGACGGTTTTGCTGGTGGATGAGCCGACCAAGGGTGTCGACATCGGTTCGCGCAGCGAGATTTACCAACGGTTGCGAACGGTCGCGAACGCCGGCGTTGCGGTTCTGGTCGCTTCATCGGATGGCATCGAACTGGAAGGTCTCTGCGACCGGGTATTGATCTTCGCCCGCGGTCGTATCGTCAACGAACTGGCCGGGTCTGCGGTCACCGATGCAGCCATTACCGAGGCCAACCTCACCGCGACGGTTTCGCGGGCGAGCGAGAAGCCAACTGCGCCCGACCAACGTTGGCGCGACTTTGCCGCCGGCGATCACTTTCCGGCGCTGATCCTGGCTGTTCTCACCGTTATCATTCTTGGCGGTACGCATGCGCTCAACGGCTATTTCCTGTCGGCATTTTCGATCAAGAGTATCCTGACGTTCTTCAGCATCTTGACTTTCCTTTCGTGCGCGCAATTGGCGACGGTTTTAGTCGGCGCCATCGACTTGTCGATCGGACCATTGGCCGGCCTTTGCGTCGTGCTGGCCTCGTTCCTGGTGCCCGACGGCGTCGAGGCTGGGCCTCTCGCAGGCGGACTCGCGCTGATTCTGACTTTCACCGTCGCCTTCGGATTTCTGCAAGGCCTGCTGATCACGTCGCTGCGGTTGCCGGCGATTGTCGTTACCATTGCTACCTTCATTGGATTGCAGGGCATTTCGCTGCTGCTTCGGCCGATCGCCGCCGGCACCATCGACGATGCCATTTCCGACGCCGCGCAGTTTCCCATTTGGTGGCTACCCGCGGGCGTCGTGCTGACTTTGGTCATGGTTGGCGTTGCCGAATGGCTTCTATACCGGACGGCCTTCGGCAGAACGTTCCGTGCGGTCGGCTCTAGTCCGATCGCCAGTCATCGGCTTGGTATCGATAGCCGGCGCATGACCTGGCTTGCCTTCGTGATCTCCGGCTTTCTCACCGGCGTCGGCGGGCTGATGCTTGCCGGTCAGGTCGGGATCGGCTCGCCATCCACCGGTACCGATTACACGCTGATGAGCATCACCGTCGTTGTGCTCGGGGGCGCGAGCGTCGCCGGCGGCCGCGGTTCGTTTTTCAGTATCATGCTCGGCGCGGCGCTGGTGCAGGCCACATCGAGCGCGTCGTCTTATATCGACGCCAATTCCTCGGTGCACTATACCGTGATCGGCACGCTGACCGTGCTGGCGGCAATTTTCTTCAGTGTCGCCCGTCGCCGCGGTGCGCGCAGGCGCGACGAGATCTAAGACTCTTTTGCAAGCCGCTGCACCGCCTTGTGCCGATGGCAGCTCACCAGGTGGTCGTTGACCATGCCGACCGCCTGCATGAAAGCGTACACGATTGTCGGTCCGCAGAACTTGAAGCCGCGTTGCGTCAATTCTTTCGACATCGCCCGCGAGACCGCGGTCTCCGCCGGAATCTGCTTGACGGTTTTGTAGTTGTTCACTTTCGGCTTGCCGTCGACAAAATTCCACAATAGCCGAGAGAAGCCCGGCCCCTTTTCCATGACTTCAAGGTACGCGCGCGCGGAAAGCACCGACCCCTCAATTTTGGCGCGGTTGCGTACAATACCGGCATCCTGCATCAATCGTTCGACCCGTTTCGGCGTGTAGCGCGCTATTTTATCGGGACGGAAACCGTCGAAAGCGCGCCGGAAATTGTCGCGCTTGCGCAAAATGATGATCCAGGACAAACCGGCCTGGAAGCCATCGAGCACCAGCTTTTCGTAAAGCGCACGATCGTCAAGCTCCGGCACGCCCCATTCTTGGTCGTGATAGGCGCAATAAAGCACGTCATCCTTCGGCCAAGGACAGCGCACGAGAGTTGCGGGTGGGGCGCTCATGACCGACATTCATTGAGCGGCTTTGGAGCCGTCGGGGAAAGCAAACCGCGCCCAATCCGGTTTGACCGGCCGAACGGCGACGCCGCCGGCGGTCAATGTCTCTCCATGCGAAAGCGCGTCCGCCACCCGGTCGAGGCGGAGAAGCGCCAGCCCATGGCCGGCTGCAGCAGAGCCCATCGTGCCGACCTGCCGCGCGCCGGCCGTAACCGCGGTGCCAGCCGCCGGTGCCTCGCCCTCATAGCGCACCGGCACGGCGCGGGTGCGCGCGATGCCGCGGTGTTCCATGCGCGACACCACTTCCTGTCCGACGTAGCAGCCCTTGGCAAAATCGACGCCGCCCAGCTGATCCATATCGCTCTCATGCGGAAACGCATCGCCGTATGCGAAGTCGACGCCGCCGCGCGGAATGCCGAGTTCGATGCGGTGCGCGTCGTAGCTGGCGGCGTCCGTCAGCGTTGCGCCGAGGCCGGCGGCGACTTCGGCTGCGCGATGCGGCGGCAACATGACGCGCAAGCCGAGGGCAGGTAGCCGCGGATCGGCGTAGCTTAAGCCGGCCGCCGTAGTGGCGCCACCACCGTTCCACACCGCAAGGATGCCGAGAGTCTCGGACAGATCTTCGATCATCACGCGTGATCGCAGCTTGTACACGTTGAACTTGTCCACGACAGCCTTGGCGAGCGCGCGTGGAACGTCGAGAAAAAAGCCACCGCCGTCCTTTGCCGGCGCTTCGACAATGATGAAATCCGCGATGATCTTGCCCTGCGGCGTCAACAATGCACCGAAGCGTGCCGCTCCTGGCGCGAGATTGAGCGTATCGGCGCTAATCAGACCATGAAGAAAGGTCCGGGCATCCTCGCCCGCAACCTTCGCCACGCTGCGGTCAACAAGATAGGCGGCTTTCATCCGGCAAACTCCGAAAGTTACGTGTAAATTAGGGTTCCATCGCGCTCTCCTCAAGACTTTGAACCGTTTCTGAGGAAAAGTCGCGGCGGCGGTCCAGAACTTGCCTCCCTCCGGGATCGCTTTGCGGACTGCGCGCCCAGTCCAAGGCGCCGGTCGGGACAGTGGGGTCCAAACGTTGGCAGTCACATCGAACTCAGGCAGGCGTTCGCGCCTTCTACCCGATGAGCTTACCGCCTTCCTGGGGGCATGCGACGGTGTGAATGAGCGGGGACGAAGACGATATTGTGTGGGTGGAACGTCGGCAGGACGTTCGCATCGCCGTCAGCATTCCCGGTCGCTTTTGGCTCGCTGACCGGCGAGACATGCAAGGCGAGCGTCG
>JASHSY010000253.1 GCA_030040825.1 Xanthobacteraceae bacterium | reverse complement strand
GTGATCGTGGTCAACTTCCAGTCGTGGCTCGATCCATTCATCATCATTACCGCCTTGCCCGCCGCGCTCGCCGGCATCGTCTGGATGCTATTTATCACCGGAACGACGCTGTCGGTTCCCGCCCTGACCGGTGCTATCATGTGTATGGGTATCGCGACGGCGAATTCGATTCTGCTGGTGAGCTTCGCCCGCGAAGGAATGGCGGAGGGCCTCGATGCAGGAGCGGCGGCGCTTGAGGCGGGCTTCACGCGCTTTCGGCCGGTGCTGATGACAGCATTGGCGATGGTTATCGGCATGCTGCCGATGGCGTTTGCGCTCGGCGAAGGCGGCGAGCAGAACGCGCCGCTCGGCCGCGCGGTTATCGGCGGACTGTTGGTCGCGACGGTGGCGACCTTGTTCTTCGTACCGGCGGTATTCAGTTTGCTGCATCGCGGTCACGGCGCGCCGGAAGCACCCGAAGCATCGCATCCGCAACCGGCGGCTTAAGCAAAACGACCATGGCGTCGGAAGGTCACAAGCCCCAGCACGAAATGCCGCCGCCGCGCAACCTGCGGCGGATCGGGCTGATTGCGGCCGCGGTGGCGATCTTGATTGCGGCGTTCGGAATTCTGCAACGGCGCAGCCACGAAGCGGAGGTCACGCAGTGGACCAAGCAGCAGGCGGTTCCTGTCGTCGCCTTGGTCACCCCGAAGACCGGGGCAGCAATGCAGCATCTGACGCTGCCGGGCACGGTGCAGGCCTGGTATGAGGCGCCGATTTATGCCCGCGTTTCCGGTTATCTGAAGAATTGGAATTTCGATTACGGCGCGCATGTAAAGAAAGGCGACGTGCTGGGCGAGATCGAAACGCCGGATCTCGACGCACAATTGGCCGCCGCCCAAGCCAAACTCAACTCCGGACGCGCGGTGGTCAAGGTCAGGGAAGCCGAACGGCAATTCGCTGAATCGACCTATCAGCGCTGGCGCGATTCGCCCAAAGGAGTGGTGTCGGTCCAGGAGCAGGAAAGCAAGCAGGCCGATTACAATAGCGCCGTCGCGCGCCTGAATTCGGCATCCGCCGAAGTCGCGGCCGATCAGGGTGAGGTCGACCGCCTGCAGGCGCTTGAAAACTTCAAGAAAATTGTCGCGCCGTTCGATGGCATTGTGACGGCCCGTGAAACCGATATCGGCGCGCTCATCAACGCCGGCAGCGGTACTGGCGGCGGCAACGGACCCGAATTGTTCCGCGTGGCCGACATCCACAAGATGCGGATTTACGTGCAGGTGCCGCAGCAATTATCGGCCGGCATCCAAACTGGACTGGCCGCCGAGTTGCACTTGCCGCAGTACCCCGACAAGACTTTTAAGGCCATCGTGGCAACCACTTCCAGTTCCATCAACACCAGCGCGCGGACTCTGTTGGTGGAACTGCACGCCGATAATCCGGACGGCCAATTGCAGCCGGGCGCTTATGCACAAGCCGAATTCGAGCTGCCGACCAATCCCAACGTGGTACGTGTGCCGACCAGCGTGCTGATTTTCCGCGAGCACGGGATGGAAGTCGCCACCGTAGGTCCGGACAACAAGATTGTGCTCAAGCCGATCACCCTCGGGCGCAATCTCGGGGCCGAGGTCGAAGTCGTGAAAGGACTGAGCGTGTCCGACCATGTCGTCAACAGCCCCCCGGATTCACTTGCGGCTGGCGACACCGTCCGCGTCGCCGGCCAACAATCGGGCATGGTCGGTCGGGCAGGCGGCAAGGACGTAGCATCTCGCGATGCAAAGTCGCGTTGAGCGGCGCCATGGCGCTGAAGGATCTGCTCGTTTACGTGGATCAGGCGGAAAGTTCGCTCGTCCGGTTACGGTTGGCTGGCGACCTCGCAATCCGCCACGCCAGCCACCTCACCGCTGTCTACGTCCGGGAATGGAACCGCGACCAGCGGGATTTACGCAAGGCCGCCGAAATTGGTCTCGTGTCGGCTGGCAGCCTGCACGATCTTGACCACCAGTTTGAAGCAACGATCGAGGCCGCCGCGGACCGACAGCGATCGGCTCTCGCCAAGCTTACCCGCGAGCGCGGCTTGCGCGCTGAACTGATTGCGGTCGACGGTGAGGCGGCGATGGTAGTGCCGCAATATGCGCGCTACGCGGACCTCTGTGTTCTCGGTTGCGAAGAGCTTGGGGCTCCCGCCTCTATAAATTACACGTTTTCAGAGCAATTACTGTTCGTCAGCGGCCGTCCGGTCCTGTTCGTGCCACCGGATGGATCGTTCGCCACCATCGGCGATCACATTGCGGTTGCCTGGAACTCGAGCCGGCCCGCGGCGCGTGCCCTCAATGATGCGCTACCGCTGATCGAGCGAGCCGAGCATACGACAATCATTATGATCAACCCCTCTGGGTTCATCGAAAGCCACCCCGGTCCGCCGGGGGAGCAGATCGTCGAGCATCTCAAGCGGCATGGAGCCGTTGTCAGCGCGATTCGCCTGGAAAACGTTCCGCACCATGAAATCGCCGACAGGCTGCAAGACGAGGCGCAGGCGCGCGGTGCCGATCTTATCGTCGCCGGGGCATTCGGTCATCCGCGGCTGTGGGAGAAGATGCTGGGCGGCGTGACACACGACCTCATCGCGCGCATGCGCCTGCCGGTGTTCATGTCGCATTAGCAGCGGACCTAAATCCCCTGCCCGCCGGCCTGATTGCCAACGACATTCACTCGGAACCGCTGGAGTGCGCTGTGCCCGCCTGCCGAGTTGATTTCCAGGGTGAACGCATCGGCGCCGTTATAGCCGTTGGCGGCGCGATAGAAGGCGACGAATGCCGGCACTTCGGCGGCGAGGCATTGTTTGAGGTTGGTGGCTTTGAGCGTGCCGCGCTTGACGGTCACCGCCCCATGTTCCGGCGGCACCGCCAGCCGGATCGACGGCAACGGCCCCGACGTGCAATCCGGCCTGATGTTGACGTAGACGCCGACGCGTACGTCCTTGCCCGGCACCGCTTTGACCTCGCGTACCGATTGCGCGTGCGCGATCACGCCCGACAGGCTTAGGAACGCGATCGCGAGAGCATATCGGCTTATCGCCAGCATCCGATAATCACAGATTGTGCAGCCCCGCAGCCGCCTGCCGTGGATTAGTCTTACCATAGGACGCCAACCCGGATACCGCGGAAATCCGGCTTCCACTTTTCCGGGCCATGCACTAG
>JASHSY010000029.1 GCA_030040825.1 Xanthobacteraceae bacterium | reverse complement strand
TGGTCGCCGGTTCGGCGGTAAACACCGCGGTGTCTGCCCAGAAATCCTGCTTGAAATAGTCTAGCGGGCGCTTTTTGAGGCTTTTGCGCAGCGAGACGTAGTCGGTGTCGGATGTGCGCGAAC
The DNA here is from genome assembly GCA_030040825.1 of Xanthobacteraceae bacterium. Classification (GTDB taxonomy): domain Bacteria; phylum Pseudomonadota; class Alphaproteobacteria; order Rhizobiales; family Xanthobacteraceae; genus BOG-931. Next base: position 7,458 of record JASHSY010000029.1, on the reverse strand, counting down.
CCATTACGTCGTTGCCGGGGCCGATGCGACCTTCCAGCATCGGCACGATGCCGCCGAAATGGTGGGTGATGATTTTCAGATTGGGATGCGTGTCCATGACTTTTGAGTAAACCAGGCGCATCATGGCCGTGGCGGTGTCATAGGACCAGCCGAAGGTCCACCAGATTTCGTACAGCGATTTTTGTTCGGAGATGTAATCGGGCATTTCGGCGCCGCGGCAAGGATGCATCCAGATCGGAATGCCGAGCGCATTCATTTTGTCCCAGAACGGCCGGTATTCCCGACGGTCGAGCGGCTTGCCGTTGACTTCTGTGTAAATTTGCACGCCGAGCGCGCCGAGTTTTTTCACCGCCCGCTCGGCCTCGCCGATGCCGGCGTCTGCGGCTTCGAGCGAGATCTGCGCCACCCAGCCCGGAAAGTGATCCCGCTCTTTGTCGCACAACTCGGCAAAGCCGTCGTTGATGATGCGGCAATACTCGTCGATTTGCCCGGGCGTCTTGGCGATTTTTTCGATCGGTGGCTGCGAGTAGCTCAGAATCTGCTGATAGTCCTTGTGACCGTCGACGATCTTCTTGCGAACGTCGAGGTTGTGCAGCGCCGGCAGCGAGCGTACGCGCTTGCCCATATCCTTGTAATCCGCCGCGATGTCATCGAGCATGGTGAAGAATTTTTTCGGAAAAAAATGCGTATAGGCGTCGATGCGCATGGGCGATTTCTCCCGGTGTTTCGCGTCTCTAGCACGGCCCGCGCGCCGCGCCGCCATCAGTTACGCAACAGCGCTATGCCCAAAACGCGCGACGACGTCGGCGGGGATCGACTCCGACCGCATGCGCCGAGGATCGCCGGCCGGGCGCACGACCCAAACGCGCGTTTCGAAGCCCTCGACCGCGAGCGCGCCGGCCTTGGTCAAACGATGCTCGATCTTGAAGCTTGAGCGGCCGCATTCGGCGAGCCGGGACTCGATCGCCACCTCGTCGCCGAACCGGGTCGGGAATTTGAAGCGGGCGCGGGTTTCCACCACCGGATGGCCGGCAAAAGAATACGCCTTGAGATAATCGATCTTGTTCATGCCGAGCGCGCGTTCGATCAACACGGTCGTGGAAGTGTCGAACATCTCGAAATACCGCGGATAAAAGATGATTCCGGCGGGATCGCAATCGCACCATTCGATGCGCAGGTTGCGGACGTTGCTGAGCATCCTCGGGGCCGCGATTACCGCGGCGCCATGCGCAAGGCCGCGTCGATCCGGATCGTTTCGCCATTGATGTAACGGTTTTCGATCAGATGGCGCGCGAGCGCGGCATACTGCGACGGATCGCCGAGCTTTTTCGGAAACGGCAAGGAGGCCGCAAGGCTTTCCTGCGCCTGCGGGGTCAGCCCCATCAGCATCGGGGTGAGAAAGATGCCCGGCGCGATGGCGTTCACCCGCACGCCGAATTGCGCGAACTCGCGTGCCGCCGGCAGGACGAGGGCGACCACGCCGCCCTTCGACGAGGAATAGGCGGCCTGGCCGATCTGCCCCTCGTAGGCCGCAACCGAAGCCGTGCACAAAATGACGCCGCGTTCGCCGTCGGCGAGTGGATCGAGTTTCGACATGGCGGCGGCGGCGAGCCGCATCGCGTTGAAAGTGCCGATCAGGTTGATACGGATGACCCGTTCGTAGTCGGCGAGCGCCATCGGTCCTTCCTTGCCGACGATGCGCATGGCTTTTCCAATACCCGCGCAGTTGACCAGGATGCGCGCCACGCCGTGCTCGGCGGCCGCCTTGGCGATCGCGGCTTCGGTAGATGGTCCGTCGGCGACGTCGCAATGGACGGCGATGCCGTTGATATCGGCTGCCACCTCGGCTGCAGCTTTGTCATTGACGTCGAGGATGGCGACTTTGGCGCCGGCTTCCGCCAGCATGCGGGCGGTCGCGGCGCCAAGGCCGGAGCCGCCACCGGTGACGAGTGCAGATTGTCCGCGAATATCCATGTTCAACTCACTTTATTCGGTGGCAACGGTCGCACGGCCGGCGACGATGACGCCCGCCGGCGGCGGGTCGGCGTACAAACGTTCGATCAACGCCGCGCGATGCGCGAGCACGGCCCGCTGGTTGATCGACCCTTTGTCGGTTATTTCGCCGACGTCGAGCGACAGCGGCTCGGCGAGCACGATGGCGCGGCGAATGCGGGCCGAAGTGCCGCGACTTGGCTCGGAGAGGGCTTCGAGCAACTGCGCAAACTTGTTGCGCACGCGCGGATCGGCAACGACGGCTGCCGCCGGTGCGTCCGCCGCCAGACCGGCCGCCAGTTTGCGGCACGCTTCAATGTCGGGAATGATCAGCGCGGCGATGTCATCGCGGTCCGCTCCGGCGAGAACTACGTCGCGCACCAGCGGCGCGCAGTGGGCGATGAAACCCGCACGCAGCGGACCGACACTGACCCAGGTTCCGGTCGCAAGCTTGAAATCCTCGGCAATGCGCCCGTCGAAGATCAGGCCTTTGCCCGGGTCGTTCGCATCCGCGAATTTGAGCGCGTCTCCGATCTTGTAGAAGCCTTCGGCGTCGAAGGCGTCCGCGGTGAGATTCGGCGCCCGCCAATAGCCCGGGGTGATATTCGGGCCTCGCAGCCGCGCTTCGAATTTGCCGTCGCGCGGCACGAGCTTGAGCTCGACACCCGGCAGCGGGATGCCGATATTGCCGGAACGATCGGTTTCCCAGGTGCAAGCAACCGCGGCCGGCGCCGTTTCGGTCGAGCCAAGGCTGGAAAGGAAGATGATGCGTTCGCCGGTCGTCGCTACCGCGAGTTCCTGATATTCGTCCCAAACATGTTGCGCGAGACTCGCGCCGGCATAGAACAGAACCTTCAGCCGGCTGAAAAAGCGTTCGCGAAGGGCGGCGTCGCTGCGCAGATAAGGCAGCAGCATCTCGAAACCCTTCGGCACGTTCAAATAGATCGTGGTGGCGACGTCGCGCAGATTGCGCACGGTCGCTTCGATGGCGCCGGGCAACGGTTTGCCCTCATCGATATAAAACGAGCCGCCGTTGAACAGCACCATGTTGAAGTCGTGATTGCCGCCGAAGGTATGATTCCACGGCGGCCATTCGACCAGTACCGGCGGCTCATCGGCAATGAAGGCGAAGCTGGAACGGATCATCGCCTGATTGGCGCACAGCATGCGCTGCGTGTTGATTACGCCTTTCGGCTGGCCGGTCGAGCCCGAGGTGAACAGGAATTTTGCAATCGTGTCGGGGCCGACCTTGGCGTGCGCTGCTTCTACCGCCGCTGAAGGTTTTGCGTTCGCGAATTCGGCAAATGGCGTCGTCGGCCTCTCGCCGGCGGGATTAGCGAGCGTTACCACCTCGACGTCGGCCGGCACGGTCGCGGCGATCGCGCGCGCGAATGTTTTGCCATCGGCGGCGAACACCAGCCCGGGTGTCAACGTTTCGATAATGCTTTTGAGCTTTTTGAAATCCTGCGAGACGAGCGAATACGGCACCGAGATCGGCGCGTAGGGGATACCGACATGCATGGCGGCGAGCCCCAGCAGCGCATGTTCGAGATCGTTGCCCGACAAGATCACGATCGGGCGCTCAGGTGAAAGATCGCGTGTGAGCAACGCGGTAGCTATCGCGCGCACTGCCGCAAAAGTCTGCGCATAGGTTAAAGTTCGCCACGCGCCGCCGGCGTCGCGCTGCGCGAGGAAAACCCGCTCAGGCGCGGCCTTCCTCCAATGGACCAACCGCTCAGTTATGCAATTCGGATAAGCTTGCAGCGGATGCGGCGAGCGCATCAGTAGACTGCCATCGGCTTTACGCTCGACCACCGCGTCTGCCGGGCCGAGCCGCACCGCTCGAAGCGGGGCACGGCTTTGCGCCGAGTTTGTCTGTGCCAACGTGCGCGACATGCTACCGAAATCAATACCGCCGTCCGCGTGACACGACTGCATCAACGCGTCAAGGCGCGCAAAGTCACTGCTACCGCCGCCATTTGACCCTGTCTGCGGTCACTCGTAAATAACTTGATATCGGGATTCCGAAGGTCGCACGGAGTGAGCCATGAGCGACGTGTTTGTTTGCGATGCAGCACGCACCGCGATCGGCCGCTACGGTGGGGCGCTGGCCAAGGTCCGCACCGACGATCTTGCCGCGGTTCCGATCCGCGCGTTGGTCGCGCGCAACAGCAAGGTCGATTGGTCGCGGCTTGATGAGGTTATTTTCGGCTGCGCCAATCAGGCGGGCGAGGACAATCGTAACGTCGCGCGCATGGCTCTGTTGCTGGCCGGGTTGCCGGAGACGGTGCCCGGCCTGACGGTTAACCGGTTATGCGCGTCCGGCCTTAACGCCGTCGGCGACGCCGCCCGCGCGATCCGTGCGGGCGAGATGGACTTCGCCATTGCCGGCGGTGTCGAGTCGATGACGCGCGCGCCGTTCGTGATGGGCAAGGCCGGGGAAGCGTTTTCGCGCAAAAGCGAAATCTACGACACGACCATCGGCTGGCGTTTCGTCAATCCGGTGCTCAAGGCCCAATACGGTATCGATTCGATGCCGGAGACCGGCGAGAACGTGGCCGAAGAATTTCAAGTCTCGCGCCAAGACCAGGATGCGTTGGCGCTGCGCTCGCAGCAGCGCGCCGGCAAGGCGATGGCGTCCGGCTATTTCACCGAAGAGATCGTTCCGGTCGAGGTGCCGGGCGGCAAGGCTGGCCCGATCGTGGTCGACAAGGACGAACACCCGCGCCCGGACACGACCATCGACAATCTCGCCAAGCTCAAGCCGATTGTGCGTGAGGGAGGCACCATCACCGCCGGTAATGCTTCCGGCGTCAACGACGGTGCGGCTGCCATCATCCTGGCCAGCGAAGCGGCGGTCAAAGCGCACGGGCTCAGGCCGCGCGCGCGTGTGCTCGGCATGGCTTCCGCGGCAGTGCCGCCGCGCATCATGGGCATCGGGCCGGTGCCGTCGACGCGCAAGCTGATGCAGCGGCTCGGCCTCAAGATCGGCGATTTCGATCTAATCGAACTCAACGAAGCGTTCGCCTCGCAGGGGCTCGCCTGCCTGCGCCAGCTCGGCGTTGCCGATGACGCCGAGCACGTCAATCCGCATGGCGGCGCGATCGCGCTTGGCCATCCGCTCGGCATGTCAGGGGCGCGGCTTGCGCTGACGGCGGTGCACGGGCTTGAGAAGCGCGGCGGCAAACGCGCGCTCGCTACCATGTGCGTCGGCGTGGGCCAGGGCGTGTCGCTGGCGCTGGAACGGGTTTAGGCAGGAGACGCAATTCGTGCCGATGTCGCCCGGTTACGTTCCGTTCCAGCCCAATCCGTCCAAGCCGAAATTCAAGCCGCCGCCCGGCGCGGTCGATGCGCATTGCCACGTGTTCGGCCCGGAGGCGAAATTTCCGTTCGCGCCGGAGCGCAAGTACACGCCGTGCGACGCACCCAAGGAAAAGTTGTTCGCGCTGCGCGATTTTCTCGGCTTCGACAAAAACGTCATCGTCCAGGCGTCCTGTCATTCGAAGGACAATCGCGCCATGGTCGACGCGCTCGACACCGCCGACGGCAGAGCCAAGGGCATTGCTTTCGTCGGCGAAGAGGTCACCGACACCGAGCTGAAATGGATGGACAGAGCCGGCGTGCGTGGTGTGCGCTTTAATTTTCTCAAGCGACTGGTCGATTTCACGCCACGCGACGTGCTTGAGCGGATCACGCGGCGGGTCGAAAAGCTTGGCTGGCATGTGGTCGTTTATTTCGAGATGGCCGATCTGCACGAGCTGGAGGATTTCTTTACCGCGCTGCCGACCATTGTCGTGGTCGACCACATGGGCACCCCCGATGTGAGCAAAGGCGTCGATCATCCGGAGAACCAGCGCTTTCATCGCCTGCTGGACAAACACAAGAACTTTTGGGTGAAGGCCGCCTGTCCGGAGCGCATGACGATTGCCGGACCGCCTTACGACGATGTGGTGCCGTTCGGCCGTGCGCTGGTCGAGCGCTTTCCCGACCGTGTGTTGTGGGGCACCGACTGGCCGCATCCGAATATGAAGAAGGTGGCGCCGGACGACGGCGTGCTGGTCGACTATATCCCGAAGATTGCACCGACCGCGTCGCTGCAGAAGAAACTTTTGGTCGACAATCCGATGCGGCTTTATTGGAGTTAGCCCGACCGCGACGATGCGGCCGGGTGCATGACGACAGCAGTAATTTTCCGGGAGAGGGAAACGTGGCGACATTTGTTCTCGTTCATGGCGCGTGGCATGGCGCCTGGTGTTGGCAGCGCGTCGCGCGGATGCTGAGGCAAAACGGACATGAGGTCTTTGTGCCGACGCTGACCGGACTCTGTGAGCGCTCGCATCTGCTGCTGCCCACGGTCGGTCTCGACACCCACATTCTCGACGTCGTCAACGAGGTGAAGTGGCAGGACCTCAAAGACGTTGTACTGGTGGGTCATTCCTACGGCGGCATGGTGACCTCCGGCGCCGCCGAAAATATTGAGACGGCGATCGCTTCCTTCGTGCTGCTCGATGCATTCCTTCCGGACGACGGACAATCCTTGCTCGATATCGTATCGGCGCCGGTGCGGGATGGGGCGTTGGCCGCGCAGAAAAACGGAGCGACTGCATTGCCGCCGCGCTCCGCGGCGTCCTTCAATGTCAACGAACAGGATCGCGCCTGGGTTGACGCGCACTGCACGCCGCAGCCGCTCAAATCCTTTGTGCAGAAACTGGTGCTTACCGGGGCCCGCGACCGCATTGCCAAGAAAACTTACATTCGGGCGACCGGCTACCCGAGCCCGTATTTCGACCTTGGACTGGCGACCGCGCGCAAAGGGGGCTGGCACATCCACGAGCTCGCGTGTGGCCACGATGTCATGCTCGATATGCCGGAACGGTTGACTGAAATCTTGCAGGAGGCGGCCTGAACGCGAGGGCCGCGGCGCAAGCTTTTCCGTGCGGGTTATGTTTTCCCGGCTGGCACCGCTGGAGCGTGCGCAACGGCTTACGTTGTTGCCATGCTTTCCTGCGCTGGATGCGCTATATATGTCAGAGCCCGCCGGAGAAACACCAAGAGAAAACGCCAATGCCGCGCAAGGAGCAGGTTTACGACGACATTCCGGGTACATTCGTGTTTGACGCCGAACGCTCGCGCGAGGGCTATGGCATCAACATGTTTTGTATGTCGCTGATGAAGGACGAGAACCGCAAGGCCTTCAAGGCAAACGAACCGGAATATCTGAAAAAATTCAGGCTTACGCCCGATCAGACCGAAGCGATTCTCCGGCGCGATTACAACCGCATGCTGGAACTCGGCGGCAACATCTATTTCACCGCCAAGCTTGGCGCCACCGACGGTCATTCGTTCCAGCATCTGGCGGCATTGATGACCGGCAATACGCAGGAAGGTTACGCCAAGATGATGCTTGGCGGCGGCCGTTCGATCGAGGGCAATCGTTCGCGCTCCGGCAAGGATGCGCCGTCGCCG
>JASHSY010000252.1 GCA_030040825.1 Xanthobacteraceae bacterium | reverse complement strand
TTTCTGGATTTCAGCAACGACCTGTGCGCCGCGGCCGCGATCGCGGCCATGCACCAATACGCGCCAGCCGTCGGCACCCAACCGCTCCGCCACCATGCGGCCGACACCGTCGGTCGAGCCGGTGATCAGTGCCGTCTTACCGTTTGGTTTCATCGTTACCGGACCTCGTCATAGAACGACCGGCGTTCAGATCGGCTGCCCGCGACCATCTGTAGCCCGAGGCTGCGCCAGTGCCTTCGCATAAAGAACAACGAACAGCCCAAAGGCGCCGCTCCATGCAGCGCCCGCGACTGCGAGCAAAGAGATGTAGTGTGCTGCATCGAGCGGCGCGATAAGGCGCATCACGGCGGCAATCGTAATGAGCCCGTAGATTGTTATCGTGCCACGGCCGGCAACCAGCGGACGCCCGCTGTGACCGAGTGTGGCTCGGGTCATCACGGCAAGCGTCATGGTGCCGATCGCTCCCGTCGTAAGCGCATGCAATGCCGTCGTCGGCGGCAGCATCGGAAAAAAGCTATTAGCGGCCAACAACAGAAACCCAAGCGCGAGCCATCCGTAGCCGATGTGGAGAATCGTCACCAACGGTTCTCGCGCGGTCGCTTGGCCGCGCCAGCGCGCAAGTCGCAGACTCACTGCGAGCCCGGCGAGAAGCTCTAACCAGGGCGCCGCCGCAAGATCCGGCTGATAGGCCCAAACCGCCAACGCCGCTGCGACAATCGCCAGTCCGGCGCGATCGATCGCGCCAAACGTCGCGGGTGCTGAAATCTGCGGCCGTTCTTTTGCGAGCCAATTCCGGGTAAAGCTTGGAATAATCCGGCCGCCTACCAAGCTGATCAGCATGAGGAGCGTGGCCACGCCAATCCGGTTGCCTAGCTGAGCCGTCGACGCAACGCCCAAAGCATCGAGATGAACGAGCAGATTTCCGGCGAGCAACAGCGCAAGCGCTGCCAGCATCGGAAGATTGCGCCAGTTATGACCCGCGACGATCTCGCGGGCGACCACGGCGGCAAAGACCGCCGGAAATGCGAGATCGAGTGCCGTGACGCTTTGGGGACCGAGCGTTGCCGAAAACAGGATGGCGAGACGACCCGCTATCCATAAGGCGACCAGCGAAGCCAACGGCCCATCCTGGAGCGGCAATCTGCCGGTCCAGTTGGGAATGGCAGTCAGCAAGAAACCGGCGACCACGGCGGCGCCATAGCCGAAAATCATCTCGTGCACATGCCAGATGACCGGCGTGAGTTTTGACGGAAGTTGGTACTCACCGGCAAACACAATGAGCCAAATCGGAATTGCAATGGCCGCCCACAACGCCGCAACAAGGAAAAAGGGGCGGAATCCGGCGGAGAGAAGAACAGGTCCGTCTTGTCGGCGATAGCGAGGAATTGCCATAACTCGTCTCATCCGAGTCAGCGGCTTTCTTAACCTGAAGAGCCGATCGAATGCCCCCTATCTATCGCCAACCCTTGCGAAGGTCGATGGTTCGTCTTGTCTCATTACCGGTTGGCGCCGTGGTCGGATGGAAGCGATGAATGACGTTGCGATTGCGCGTGGACTGCATGTCGTCTCTGTTGTGCTTTGGATAGGCGGCGTCGCTTTCGTAACGACGGTTTTATTGCCGACTGTTCGCCGGCTTAAGACGCCAGCCGAGCGAATGCCGCTGTTCGATCGGATCGAGCGATCCTTTGCCTGGCAGGCACAGATTTCAACAGCGGTCGTGGGGCTGACCGGTTTTTATATGCTCTATCGCTTCGACATGTGGGATCGCTTCCGGCGTGCCGCCTACTGGTGGATTGACGCGATGGTTGCCGTTTGGCTTGTCTTCACACTGATACTTTTCATCATCGAACCGTTGAACTTGCACCGGCGGCTGGTCTCGCGATCCGACCCGGACGTTGTCTTGAAGCGTGTGGAATGGCTGCACCGAATCCTGCTGTTCATCAGCCTGATTACGATCCTCGGCGCCGTCATGGGCAGTCATGGCCTGCTGTTATTCGAGTGAACCAAGTTCGGCGGCGAATCGATGCCGCCAACGAGTAGATTTTCAGGCGCGCCGCAGCTTTGATCAGAATCAAAGCGATTTTCTTTTTTTATCTTATTCACGTTTGGCGCCGTGGTGAAACTCGGGCGCCTAACGCCAGGCGGGAAGCAGCGGCGAGGCCAGCATGTCGAATACCAGAAGCTTAATCGTGCTCGGCGTCACGACGTGGGCATTTGTCGTCTGCTTCGCGGTGTGGCTGATGTTCGGGGTGATCGGCATCCCGATCAAAAATGAACTGGGTTTGAACGGGTTTCAATTTGGCCTGCTCACTTCGACCCCTGTGCTGACCGGCGCGTTATTTCGCCTGCCGCTCGGCATCTGGACAGACAGGTTCGGCGGCCGGACCGTCATGTTCCTGCTGCTCGTGGCATGTTCCGCCCCGGTCTGGTTCGCCAGTTACGCGAGAGAGCTGTGGCAGTTCCTGGTGCTTGGCTTGGCGCTCGGCCTGGTCGGCGCTTCCTTTGCGGTTGGCACACCCTACGTCGCGCGTTTTTTTGCCAAGGAGCGGCGCGGATTCGCCATGGGCGTATTCGGCGCCGGGACCACCGGCGCGGCGATCAATATGTTTATCGCCCCGGCTTTGATCGCTCGCTACGGGTGGCAGTTTGTCCCGAAGTTCTATGCCGTGGCGCTTCTCGCGACGGCGGTGGTGTTTTGGTTCCTCTCGGCGCCCGATAGCTCGGCACCCGGCAAGAGCGGCGTGTCGCTGCGGCAGCAGCTTGCAATTTTAAAGAACCTGCGGGTCTGGAAGTATTGCCAGTACTACTCCATCGTTTTCGGCGGGTTCACGGCTTTGTCGGTGTGGATGCCGCAATACTTTGTGAAGGAGTATGGGCTGAGCATCGCCGAGGCCGCGCTCTTGGCCGCATGCTTCTCGCTCCCTGCCGGCGTGTTGCGGGCTGCCGGCGGGTGGCTCGCGGACCGCTACGGCGCTCACAATGTCACTTGGTGGGTGCTGTGGGCTGCGTGGATTTGTTTGTTTCTCCTGTCCTATCCGCAGACCGATTTTATCGTGCACACGATCCGCGGCCCGGCGCAGTTCCATATCGGATTGGTTGTTTGGCCCTTTACGCTGCTGCTCTTTGCCCTCGGCGTCGCATTTGCCTGCGGCATGGCTTCGACATTCAAATATGTCGGGGACGACTTTCCGGAGAACCTGGGCGTCGTCACCGGGATCGTCGGCCTCGTCGGGGCGCTTGGCGGCTTTGTCCTGCCCGTCATCTTCGGTATCGTCCTCGACTGGCTGGGAATCAGCTCGAGCTGCTTCATGTTTCTTTACGGCGTTGTCTGGGTATCGCTGATCCTGAACTACACCACGGAGGTACGGCGCCTGCCCGTCATGGGAGAGCAAACGCCGGTCGACACTGCCACCTCGCTCGGCAAGACCAAAGCCGCGTAATGAAGTCAAAGCCGAATTTTCGGGGTGGTGCCCAGGAGAGGACTCGAACCTCCACGGTGTTACCCGCTAGTACCTGAAACTAGTGCGTCTACCAATTCCGCCACCTGGGCACTGGGCGGATAGGTAGAAAGCGGTCATCCCGTTGTCAATCGAGCGTGTTTTGGCTCTGTACAGCACGAAATTGATCCTGTATTTCGGCCGCCAATGTCCGTGAAAAGCAATTTCGACACGCTGATCACCGTGTTCGGCGGCTCCGGTTTCCTCGGCCGCCATGTGGTGCGCGCGCTCTGCAACCGCCACTACCGCATCCGC
>JASHSY010000251.1 GCA_030040825.1 Xanthobacteraceae bacterium | reverse complement strand
TTGGCTTTCGCCAACAAGTATCGCGGCAACGACAGCGTCTGCCTGACATTTTTCGGCGACGGCGCCGCCAACCAAGGGCAGGTCTACGAAAGCTTCAACATGGCGGAGCTGTGGAAGCTGCCGGTGGTCTACGTCATCGAAAACAACCGTTACGCCATGGGCACGTCGGTTACGCGCTCCTCGGCGCAGACCGACTTCTCCAGGCGCGGTCTGTCGTTCAACATTCCCGGCGTTGAAGTCGACGGCATGGATGTGCGGGCAGTGAAGGCAGCGGGCGATGAAGCCATCGCCTGGTGCCGATCCGGGAAGGGCCCGACCATTATCGAAATGATGACTTACCGCTATCGCGGCCATTCGATGTCCGATCCGGCGAAATACCGGACCAAGGAAGAGGTTGATAAGGTGCGCACCGAGCACGATCCGATTGAACAGGTGCGCGCGCGGCTTCTGGCCAAGAAGTGGGCGACCGAGGATGAGTTGAAAAAAATCGATGCTGCCGTGCGCGCCGTGGTCAACGAAGCGTCGGAGTTTGCAACTAACGATGCCGAGCCAGATCCGGCGGAGCTCTATACCGACGTCTATCGGTGACAGAGTTAAGCCCGCCATGCCGACCCAAGTCCTCATGCCCGCGTTGTCTCCGACCATGGAGAAGGGCAACCTCGCCAAGTGGCTGAAGAAGGAAGGCGACACGGTCAAATCCGGTGACGTGATCGCCGAGATCGAAACTGACAAGGCCACCATGGAGGTGGAGGCGGTCGACGAGGGGACGCTGGGCAAAATCCTTGTTCCGGAGGGTACCAACGACGTCGCGGTCAACACGCCGATCGCCATGATCCTCGCCGAAGGCGAGGACAAATCCGCGCTCAAAGACGGCAAGCCAAGCGCAGGCGTCACCGCGGCGACGCAACCTTCACGGCAAGGGAAGGCCGCCGAATCGGCGTCGCCTGCGGAAAAGGATCAGGCCGCGAAGAAAACTTCGGCGCCGGCACCGGCAAAAACCGGAACGGTCACGCCGCCGCAAGCCGAGGTCATCCCCGACCCGGAGGTGCCCGAAGGCACCGAGATGGTTACGATGACCATGCGCGAAGCGTTGCGCGACGCCATGGCCGAGGAGATGCGCCGCGACAAGGACGTGTTCGTGATCGGCGAAGAAGTTGCCGAATATCAAGGCGCCTACAAAGTCACCCAAGGTTTGTTGCAGGAGTTTGGCGCCCAGCGCGTGATCGACACGCCGATCACCGAATACGGTTTTGCCGGGCTCGGCGTCGGTGCGGCGTTTGCCGGATTAAAGCCGGTGGTCGAATTCATGACCTTTAACTTCGCCATGCAGGCGATCGACCACATCATCAATTCAGCGGCGAAGACGCGTTATATGTCGGGCGGTCAAGTCGATGTGGCGATAGTCTTTCGCGGACCAAACGGGCCGGCCGCGCGTGTTGGCGCACAGCACAGTCAGGATTACTCATCGTGGTACTCGCACGTTCCCGGCCTCAAGGTGATCGCGCCATCCAATGCTGCGGACGCCAAGGGCTTGCTCAAGGCGGCGATCCGCGATCCCAACCCGGTGATGTTTCTCGAAAACGAGCTGCTGTATGGCGCGTCATCGCCGGTGCCGAAGCTCGACGATTACGTGCTGCCGATCGGGCGCGCGCGCATCGTGCGGTCCGGCAACGATGTGACGTTGGTCGCCTGGTCGATGGGCATGGTGTATGCGCTCAAAGCCGCCGATGAACTCGCCAAGGAAAATATTTCGGCCGAAGTCATCGACCTGCGCACACTCAAGCCGATGGATACCGAAACCATCATCGAGTCGGTGAAAAAGACCGGCCGTCTCGTCACCGTCGAGGAGGGCTGGAAGCAATCCGGCGTCGGCGCCGAAATTGCCGCGCGCATGATGGAAGAGGCGTTCGACTATCTCGATGCGCCGGTCGCCCGCGTCACCGGCAAGGACGTGCCGATGCCCTATGCCGCTAATCTGGAAAAGCTCGCGCTGCCTTCGGTCGGCGAAGTGGTCGAGGCGGCGAAAGCCGTCAGCTACCGCTGATCGCAGCACTGGTGAAGTCGCCGCGCCCGGGAAAAACAAATGCCCATCAACATCCTGATGCCGGCTTTGTCGCCCACGATGGAGAAGGGCAACCTCGCCAAATGGTTCAAGAAAGAAGGCGAGGCGGTCAAGACCGGCGACGTCATCGCTGAGATCGAAACCGACAAGGCGACGATGGAATACGAGGCCGTCGATGACGGCGTGATTGCAAAGATTGTGGTGCCGGAAGGCACCAACGATGTGCCGGTCAACCAGCTCATCGCCGTGCTGGCGCAAGAGGGTGAAGATCCGAAAGCCGCGGCCGCGGCGGCCGGGAAGGGCGCTCCGCAACTGAAACCAAGCGCTACAAGTGCCCCCCACCCGGCGCCTTCGGCGCCACCCTCCCCGCCGCAAGCGGGGGAAGGGGAAAACAAAGCAGAGCCGGCTCCACCAAAACCCTCCCCCCTAGGCGGCGAGGGTGGCGCGGCGCTAGCCGCGCGGGGTGGGAGGGCTGCGCCTGCTGTCGACGCGCGAGGCGCAAACAGAATCTTCGCGTCGCCGCTGGCGCGGCGGCTCGCCAAGGACGCCGGCATCGACCTCGGCCGCATCTCCGGCTCCGGTCCGCACGGTCGGGTGATCGCCCGCGACGTGGCGGCGGCGAAGGACGGAAAAGGCCTGCGCGAGCCCGCAGCGGCGGCGTCCGCAGCGCCCGCCCTCGCGCCATCGCTGACGGATCAGCAGATCCGCGCCCTGTACGAAGAGGGCAGCTACGAACTTGTGCCGCACGACGGCATGCGCCGCACCATTGCGCAGCGGCTCACCGCATCGGTGCAGACCATCCCGCATTTTTATCTCACCATCGATTGCGATATCGGCAAGCTTGTCGCTGCCCGCGAGGAGATCAACGCAGCGGCGCCGAAGGACAAGGATGGCAAGCCGGCCTACAAACTGTCGGTCAACGACTTCGTCATCAAGGCGTTGGCGCTTGCCTTGCAGCGCGTGCCGGAGGCGAATGTGAGCTGGAGCGAAGCCGGCATGCTCAAGCACAAACATTCCGACATCGGCGTTGCCGTAGCACTGCCGGCCGGGCTGATCACGCCGATCATCCGCAACGCCGAGACCAAATCGCTGTCGGCGATCTCCAACGAGATGAAAGACCTGGCAGCGCGCGCGCGGGCGCGGAAATTAATGCCGCAGGACTATCAAGGCGGCACCTCATCGGTATCCAATCTCGGCATGTACGGCATCAAGGACTTCACGGCGGTGATCAATCCGCCGCAATCGACTATTCTCGCGGTCGGCGCCGGTGAGGAACGTGCGGCGGTGCGTGGCGGCAAGATCGAAGCCGCGCAGATTATGAGTGCGACCCTATCGTGCGATCATCGCTCGGTCGACGGCGCGCTCGGCGCGCAATTAATCGGCGTGTTCAAAGCGCTGATCGAAAACCCGGTGATGATGCTGGTGTAAGGATGCCGCTGGTCCGGATTGACATGCGACGCGGAAAATCGCCGGCTTACAAGCAGGCGATCTGCGACGGCATCTACCGCGCGTTGCGAGAGATTTTCACCGTT
>JASHSY010000250.1 GCA_030040825.1 Xanthobacteraceae bacterium | reverse complement strand
GTAACTCCAAAGCTGTTCAGGAGAAGAATGATGAAGCGTCCTCTACATGTGGCCTTGGCCGCTGGTGTCATCGCTACGCTGGCCGCGCTGCCGGCACGCGCCGGGGAATTTTATGTCGGCGAGCCGGTCGTGAAGAATGACATGCAGCTCGTGCCGCATTATCTGCTCGGCATCGAGATGGCGCCGATGGCCAGAGGTATGGCCATGGGCCCACACGCCGTGCATCTCGAAATCGATGTGCATGCGACCAAGGGTGACAAGCGCGGGTTCAAAGAAGACGAGTGGATTCCGTACCTGACAATCTCCTACGCGATCGAGAAAGTCGGCACCAAATACAAGACATCCGGCAAGCTGTTGCCGATGACCGCCGGCGACGGGCCGCATTACGCGAACAATGTCGCACTGTCGGGCGATGGCGACTACAAGGTCACATTTACGTTTGAGCCTCCATCGAAGGGCGGCTTCTACCGCCACGTTGACAAGGAAACCGGCGTGCCGGATTGGTGGCGGCCTTTCTCGCAGAGCTGGACCTTCCACTTCCCGAGCAAGCCGGCGTCTGACTGACGTTGCTAACATGCGCAAGCCGATTTTCCTGCTGTTCGTCGCGCTGGCGGTTGTGGCCTCCAGCGCGACTACGCGTGCCGAAGAAGCCTTTACGGCTACGGTCACCCTTCGCGATCATCGTTTCGAACCGGCGGAGATCCACGTTCCGGCCGGCAAGCGGATCGCGCTGACGGTCGTCAACACCGACCCCTTATCGGAGGAGTTCGATTCGGCGGCGCTGAAAGTCGAGAAGGTGATTGCCGGCAAGTCACAGGGCGTGGTGCACATCAGTCCGCTCAGCCCCGGTCATTACGATTTCATCGGCGAATACCACGAGAAAACGGCAAAGGGACGAGTAATCGCCGAGTAAAAGTACGGAACCTACCCAGGCCGGCCAATTTTCGAATTCCCATCGATTTATCGAGTGATTGGGAGGAACTCTTCCGCACCATATCCGTTGCACTTCAGCCAGCGTGGCGCCTCGCTGAGGGGTGACGGCGATTTAAGGTGGGCAGGAATTAAATGGGGGATGCCAATTTGGCGACCGAGTTCGAGCCGGGCCGAGTACGGCCGACGGTGCTGGTCGTCGAAGACGAGGTGCTGATTCGCCTTCTGATCGCCAGCGAGCTGCGCGACTCTGGAATCCAAGTGCTGGAAGCGTCGGACGCGGAAGAAGCACTCACAATTCTTGAAAGTTCGCTGCCCGTGCATGTGGTTTTTACCGATATCCGTATGCCGGGACGCATGGACGGGATCGGATTGAGCAGGTTTGTGCGCGAGCGATATCCGCATCTCAAATTGATGCTCACCTCCAGTCATCAGCCGGAGAATTATGCGCGCGAGAGCGTGGACGTCTTTGTCGCCAAGCCATACGATCTGAGAACGGTCATCCAGCAGGTCGACACACTATTGAGGCGATCCGGCCATGAGTTCGGACGCCGTTGATTCCACCGAACCAGCCATCGTGCTCGTGGTCGAAGACGAGGTCCTGATGCGTCACGCGATCTCGGAATATTTGCGCGATTGCGGCTACAAAGTTATCGAAGCGGCCAGCGCCGACGAGGCAATGCTGGTGCTCACAAAGTCACAGCTAGAGGTTGATGTGCTGTTCAGTGACATCGAGCTGCCGGGTGCAATGGATGGATTTGCGCTGGCGCAATGGACGCGCGCCAATCGCCCCGGCATGGAAGTGATCTTGACCGGTAGCGTGCCGCGTGCAGTCGATTCGGCCGCCGATTTGTGCGAGGAAGGGCCAGTGCCGAAGCCGTACGAATCGCAGGTCGTGCACGACCGCATCCGCCGCCTGTTGGCGGCGCGTTCGCGGCGCAAATAAGCTCGACGCGTTGCATTTATCCATTTGCTTTTGAATAAGATTTCGTAATCTGCGGGTCGCAGCCGAGTGCGCATGCACGCCGTTAAACCACGTCGCCAATTCCTGCGTGTCGGTCTAGAGTAGTGGCGCGGAAGCGATCGCGAGCCGGCAACGTAGCGGTGGGAGAACCATGTCCACGTCCCTGATGACGACGCGACGTTTTGCGCCCCTGTTCTGGTGCCAGTTTTTCTCGGCGTTCGGCGACAATTTTCTCAAAACCGCGCTGGTCTTTCTCATCCTGTTCCAGATTGCCGGCGCCAATTCCGGGGCCTTGATTACCCTTGCCGGCGCCACGCTCATTTTCCCGTTCTTCCTGCTATCCGGTCTCGGCGGCGAGATTGCCGACCGCTATGACAAGGCTTTGGTCGCCCGACGGCTGAAGTTAATCGAGATCGCCGTCGCCGCGGTGGCGGTGGGCGGCTTTGCCTTTCACTCGATTGTGCTCCTGTTCGTCGCACTGTTTCTGTACGGGATCATCGCGTCGCTGTTCGGGCCGATCAAATACGGCATTCTGCCAGACCATCTGGCGCTGACGGAGCTGCCCTCAGGCAACGCGCTGGTCGAGGGCGGCACCTTTCTGGCCATCCTGCTCGGCACTATCGTGGCGGGACTTGCCGGGCGCGACGGCGGCGATCCGATTCACTTCGCCTGGCTGATGATGGTCTCATCGACGCTGAGTTGGGTGGCGAGCCGCTACATTCCGCCGACCGGCGAACGCGCGCCCCACCTCACCGTCAACCGCAACATCTTCGCGTCGACCGGCGGCCTGATCAAATACGTCCGCGGCGAACCGCGCTTGTGGTGGGGCGCTCTGGTAACAAGCTGGTTCTGGCTGGTCGGTGCGCTGGTCCTGTCGTTGTTGCCGCCGTTGGTGACGTTCAACATCGGCGGGACCGAATCCGTCGTTACCGTCTTTCTCACTATCTTCTCAGTCGCGGTGGCGGTCGGCTCGGGGCTCGCAGCCTGGCTCGCGCATGGCCGCATCGTCCTGTTGCCGACATTGATCGGCGCCGTCCTGCTCGGCCTGTTTGCGATCGACCTCGGCTGGACCGCGTCCACATTGGTCCATCCGGCCGGCCCGATCGGCATTGCCGGCTATTTCGCGTCGCCGCACAGCGTTCATATCGCCGTTGATCTCGCCGGCCTCGCGATCGCCGGCGGATTATTCATTGTGCCGACCTTTACTGCCGTTCAGGCCTGGGCCGGCGTTGACCACCGCGCCCGTGTCGTTGCCGCCGTAAACGTGCTCAACGCCGCTTTCATGGTTGTCGGAGCCATCATCCTTGCGGTGCTGCAGAAGCTCAGCCTCGGCACGCCGCTCTTGTTTGCGCTCATCGGCGCCGCCAACCTTGTCGTTGCGGTTCTCATCGCCCGTACCATGCCATCGAACTGGCTGAACGATTTTCTGTCGATCGTCTTCCGCACATTGTTCCGCATGGAAGTCACCGGCTTGGAGAATGTCGCCAAGGCCGGCCACAACGCCATCATCGCGCTCAACCATGTGAGTTTTCTTGATCCTCCGATCGCGATGTCGATTTTGCCCAAGCGCCCGGTTTTCGCGGTCGATACCGGCATCGCGCAACGCTGGTGGATTCAGCCGTTCCTGCCGTTCGTGCGCACCATGGCGCTCGATCCGCTCAAACCCATGGCGCTGCGCACCGTCATCAATGCCGTGAAAGACGGCAACATGCTGGTGATCTTTCCGGAAGGCCGCATAACCATCACCGGCAGCCTGATGAAGGTCTATGACGGCGCGGCCATGATCGCGGACAAGTCCGACGCCATGGTGGTGCCGGTGCGCATCGATGGGCCCGAGCACACGCCCTTCAGCCGTCTGACCGGCGCGCAAATTAGCCAGCGGCTGTTTCCGAAAATCAAGGTCACCATCCTCGATCCGGTCAAGCTCAACGTCGACCCCCAGCTCAAGGGCCGCAAGCGCCGGCTGGCCGCCGGAGCAGCGCTCTACGACGTGATGTCCAACTTGATCTTTCGCACCACGCCGACCGACCACACCGTGCTTGAAGGCGTCATCGCGGCGGCGAAGGTCAACGGTGGCAAATGGTCAGCCGTCGAGGATCCAACCAGCGGGCAGCTCACATACAAGCGGCTTCTACAGGCAACCCGCATCCTCGGCGCCAAGCTCATGCCGCTTGCTCCGGAAGGCCGCGCCATCGGCGTGATGCTACCGACGTCGAACGGCGGAGTGGTGACCGTGCTGGCGCTGATGTCCGCCGGCCGCGTTCCGGCCATGATCAACTTCACCTCCGGCGCGGCCAATGTGCTCGGTGCCTGCCGCGCGGCGCAGGTCGATACCATTCTCACTGCCCACGCTTTCGTGGAAAAAGCCCGGCTCGAAAAGCTCATCACTGCGATCACGCCCCATCTTCGCATTGTCTATCTGGAAGACGTTCGCCAGACCGTGAGCTTCTCAGACAAATTGCGTGGCGCGCTGCGCGCGAGCAAGCCGCTGGTCGAGCGGAAGGCCGATGACTGGGGCGCCATCCTGTTCACGTCCGGCACAGAAGGAACGCCCAAGGGCGTAGTTCTTTCGCATCGGAATATTTTGGCAAACGTCGCGCAGGCCGAAGCGCGCATCGATTTCGGCCGCGACGACCGGCTGTTCATGGCGCTGCCGGTGTTCCACTCGTTCGGCTTCATGGGCGGCCTCGTCCTGCCGCTCATTTCCGGCGTGCCGACCTTCCTGTACCCGTCGCCGTTGCATTATCGCACCGTCCCGGAATTGGTTTACGGTCTGTGTGCGACCTACCTGTTCGGTACCGACACTTTCCTCGCCGGCTATGCGCGCATGGCCAATCCATATGACTTTCGCTCGTTGCGCTACATCATTTCCGGCGGCGAGCCGGTCAAGGAATCAACGCGCCAAATCTATCTGGAAAAGTTCGGCATGCGCATTCTCGAGGGTTACGGGGTGACCGAAACTTCGCCGGTGTTGGCGATGAACACGCCGATGTTCAACAAATTCGGCACGGTCGGCCGGCTCATGCCGGGCGTCGAAGCGAAAATCGAGCCGGTCCCAGGCGTCGACGAAGGGGCAGGGCGGTTGCTTGTCAGAGGTCCGAACGTGATGCTCGGCTATCTGCGCGCCGACAAACCGGGCGTGTTAGAGGCGCCGCCGCAAGGCTGGTACGACACTGGCGATATCGTCGCCATCGATGAACAGGGGTTCGTAAAAATCAAGGGTCGCGCCAAGCGCTTCGCCAAGGTCGGCGGTGAGATGGTTTCGCTGGCCGCGGTCGAGATGCTGGCGGCTGAATTGTGGCCGCACTACAACTCGGCGGTTTTGGCGGTGCCCGATGCCCGCAAGGGCGAACGGCTCATTCTGGTCACCGACAAGCACAGCGCCACGCGCGCCGATTTTATGGCCTATGGGCGCAGCAAACACGCTCACGAGATCATGTTCCCGTCGGAAGTGATCGTCATGGACCGGCTGCCGCTGTTGGGCTCCGGCAAGCCCGATCTCGTGACGTTGCAGAAATTCGCGCTGGAGCAGGCGGCGGCCAAGGCTGCCGCGGCGGAGTGACGCTTTCCAGTACCCGGGTCGGCAAGGGATTGGTTACCGCAGTCACCTAGCTTTGTCGCGTCAGGTGCTGCTTTTTGTCGCCGCGCCGCGGTGGTCATCTTGTGGAATCGATGCGGTCGCACGGTTCGGAAATGCCCATAACGAGCATTCAGCGAGCTTCAATTCTTATCCTTGGCGCGGCAAGCCTGGCGCTACTCGGTGCTTGCTCGTCAACATCTCAGTTCGGCAACTCGTGGTCGGCGCGATCCAATGCGACAACGAGCCCGCCTGCCGTCGCTCAAACGACCGGCGCGGTGACCCCACCTGCCAAGCCCGGCGCCAATGCCAAGGTCGACGACCTGCAACGTGGCAAGAATTACTTGCGCAGCAACAACTACGCGATGGCCCAGCAAAGCTTCCAGAGCGCGGTCGACAAGCATCCGGAAAATGCCCAGGCGTGGATCGGCT
>JASHSY010000249.1 GCA_030040825.1 Xanthobacteraceae bacterium | reverse complement strand
GGTTTTCATGCCGATCAGTTGCATCACCGCCGGCGATTGCGCCGGTCCGGACCCGCCGAATGCCAAAAGCGCAAAGCCGGCGGGGTCGATGCCGCGCTGCACGGTGAGCTGGCGGATGGCGTTGGCGTCGTCCCAATTGGCGATCTCGACAATTCCAGCCGCCAGTTGTTCAGCGGTCAGTTTGCCGGGCAGCCGCGCCGCGAGCGCCTTCAATCCTTCGCGCGCTCGTTCGACGTTGAGCGGAATGCCGCCGCCGATCAGCGCCGGCGGAATGCGCCCGAGCACGAGATTGGCATCGGTCAGCGTCGGTTCGTTGCCGCCGTTCGGGTAACACATCGGTCCCGGCACGGCGCCGGCGCTTTTCGGGCCGACGCGCAATTTGCCTTCGCGCGAAATCCAGGCGATCGAGCCGCCGCCGGTGCCGATGGTGCGCACGTCGAGCATCGGGATGCGCACCGGAAACGGGCCGACACGGCCGCCATTGGTGACCTTCGGTTTGGCGGCTTCGATCAGGCAAAGGTCGGTCGAGGTGCCGCCGCCGTCGAGCGTCACCAGGTCGGGAAAACCGGCGATCTCAGCGATGACCGCCGAGCCGAGCGCGCCGGCGGCCGGTCCGGACAATGCGGTGGTGATCGGCTTGCGCATCACTTGGTCGGGGGAAGCGACCCCGCCGGATGATTGCATTACCAGAAACGGCTTCTTGTTCAGCGCTGGGCCAAGCTCGTCGCGGATGCGGTCGAGGTAGCGGCTCATATGCGGCTTGATGAAAGCGTCCACCAGCGTCGTCACCGCGCGCTCGTATTCGCGGTATTCCGGCAGCACGTCGCAGGAAAGCGACAGCGTGCAATCGGGATATTCCTCGCGTACGATGGCGGCGGCGCGCCGCTCGTGCGCGGCATTGGCATAAGAGTGAAGGAGGCAGATGCCGATCGCATGAATGCCGACGTCGCGGAAATAGCGCGCCGCGGCGCGAACGCTCATTTCATCGAGCGGCCGTAATTCTTCGCCAAGGAAATTGAGCCGCCCGCCGACTTCGCGCACGTGGCGGAGCGGTACGATCCGCTCCGGTTTCACCCAGAAATACGAATTGCCGTAGCCTTCCGGCACCGCCTGGCGGGCGATTTCCAGGATATGGCGGAAGCCCTCGGTGACGATCAATCCGAGACCGGCGATCTCGCCTTGCAACAGCGCATTGGTCGCGACCGTAGTGCCGTGCGCCAGTGCGGCCAGATCGTCGACACCGGCTCCCCATTCGCCGAGGATGGCGTGCACACCGCGCACCAGCGCCACGGCGGGATTGGATGGCGTCGAGGCGACCTTGGTGACGCGCATGGCGCCGGACTTGTCGTCGACGCAGACGATGTCGGTGAAAGTGCCGCCGGTATCGATGCCGATCCGCAGCGTCGCGCTGCCACTCATACTGAAACACCCCGTCGTGCTCACTCTAGCGGACGGCATTATGCACCAAGCAACCCGCGTGTCCTATCGAGTCGGGCGCGTTCGGCTATGTGGTGGGGGTCGACGGAGTGGAATCGGCCGGCGGACTTACGCACCGGTCGGCCAATGCCGGTCGCGGAACCAGTTGCGGTAATCGCTCATCTTGGCGCGCTGCGCCGCCGGCGCGTGCCGCTTGCAGGTCGATGCCTCTTCGCTGTTGGCAGGCGCGCCCCAGCGCAGTTCGACGCAATCGTTGAGGTTGTAGCCCATCTCGAATTCCGGCGCGCGGTCGATGACGTCCTTGAGCGAGAGCGTCCATTGCGAGCCGTCGCTGCGCGTATAGGAAAACTTGCGCGATGAAAGCTCCGCGGCCAGCGCGCTCTGCAATTCGGCTCTGACGTCCGCCACGCTCTTGCCGGCCGGCATAGCGTAGCGTTGCGGCTTGCGAGCGACCCGGTCCGGATAGCCGCGCACCACGTCGATCGCGATCAACAGCCGGAAATCGCGTGCCGGCGTGGCGAAATCCTCCCATGCGCCGGTCGTTGCGAAGATCGCCGCGCCGTCCGGCATGCTGGCTTCGCCGCTATGTCCGCTCTGATATTTGCGCCCGTTTTCGACCGAGCCCACGCGCGTCTTCACCTGCTCTTCCAGCGAATCGATCGCTCCCTTCATCGCCCGCAATGGGTCGAGCGGCTCCGGCGACATCACTTCGTCCATGCGATCGTAGAAGTCTTCGACCGAAAGCTGCGACTGTTCGAGCGAAAAATCGCCGTAATCCGGATCTTTGGCGATCTCGGCGTTGGTCAGCCGCCGCAGGCCGCCGTTCGCCTCGCGCACGATCGGCCGGAAGCGCTTGAAACCCGGACTGCCGAGGGCCGGCTCATGCGCGAACAGGAAATTGCCGCGCCAAAACCGCTTGCGCGCGACGGTTCCGTCGGGCTCGCCGTCGACCGAAAGAAAAACACCGGCGGCGCCGTTCGCTTCCGGAACTCGCCGCACCAGCATCATCACATGCCCATAAGGGTCGGCGTACACCGTTCCCGGGCGCAGCGCCTCCTGGGTGAGCGGCACGGTGTAAAAGTCGGTGTTGTCGTCCTTTGCCAGGACGCGCACGGCGCCGGATTGCACGGCGTCGGCGACGACGCGCAGATATTCACCGAACGAAGCGGTCTGTCCTGGCCGCGACGTGTCAGGGTTCAGATTGGTGTACCAGCCGTAACATCGCGGCGGCTTGCCGCGTGAGCATTTCCCGTAACCGAACGGCAGGCCCATCTTGTAGGCGAAATACGCGCGCAAGAAGTACACGAGGTCGGCACAATCGGGGCGAAGCGCCATGCGCGAATCGTCTTCGCCGTGTCCCAGGTAATTGAACAGCATATTGCGGGAGCGGTCGCGTAGCACCTCGTGCAGAGCCTTCCAGGAGGGCTCGGTGTCGAGCGGTGCGTCGAAAAGTTTGGCGATCCAGGCGGAAAACAAATCTTCGTTCGCGCGATTCCAGCTGTTGCGCACCGGCCAGATACTGCCGGCCGCCGCTGGCGGACGTGACGGAGCGTTATCGCGCACCGCAATCTCATGCGCGATCGTGCCGCAGCCGGAGGTCGCGAGCTTTGCCTGCCACATCCCCGGCGCGGGCGCCGCCACCTCGGCGAACCAGTAATAGGGCGGCCCGCCGTGTCGCGCGTGCGATTTAGCGGCGACACTGCCGTCGGGAGCGATCAGCGAAAGCTCGCCGTCGAGCGGCTTGTCCGCGGTGAACAGCACTTGCAAGGGAGCGCCCTTCCACGGCGAGAGTGGCGCCGGCAACATCGCGATCTTTGCCGCGTCGTCGCAGCCGCCGAACAGACCGGCGGCGCGCGCATTGGCGGCCGGGAAAAGCAATACCCCGGCAATCAATAATGAAACCGCTGCCGCGACCGACCGGCGCGATGGGAACGCGCGAGACAACGCTAAGGCCTCCAGCCTGGATTGCAGCCACAATAGCGCAAATGCTTTGGCACAATCATGGCAAAATCTGCGGTGCGGCGGCGTGTCGGACGTGCCCAAACCCGCTGATTCGCCGACCAAATGCCGGCGTGCAGCTTGCATTTGATTGGGAGCGCCCCCTTTCGCTAGGCTGTGTTGCCGAGTGATTCGTTCGCTTTGCTGACGCGCCTGCCATGATCGACAGCCTTAGGCCATTTTCGGCGGCGGCGGTGCCGTGCAAAATCTGCGGCGGCGCGGCCGCGCCTTACGGTGTGGTCGACTTCCACAAATCCTGTGCCGAGGCAACAAATGGCGTTCGGCTGCCGCTGTCGGGTGTGCCGATCTATTACCGCCGCTGCGCCGTCTGCGATTTCCTCTTCACCGATGCATTCGACGACTGGAGCCACGACCAGTTCAAAGCGCACATCTACAATGACGATTATCAAACCGTGGATCCCGACTATCGCACCAGACGACCGAGTGAGAATGCCCGCTTCGTCGCGCAGCTTTGGGATGCCCATAAGGCACAGACGCGCGTGCTCGACTACGGCGGCGGCAACGACGTGTTTTGCACCGCGCTTCGCGCCGGCGGCTTCCAGGCGGCGATAACCTACGATCCGATGACGCCCGAGCATGCGCGCCGTCCGAGTGGAAAGTTTGAACTGGTGACTTGTTTCGAGACGCTCGAGCATTTGCCCGACCCGGCCGGCGGTATTGCCTCGATCCTTGAATACGCGGCAGAAACCGGGCTGATTTTTTTCTCGACCTGCACGCCGCCCGCCGACTTCAACAATTACGGCTTGCACTGGTGGTATGTGGGTCCGCGCAACGGCCACATCTCGATTTTCAGCCGACAATCGCTGAAACGCGCCTTTGCCGTGCACGGGTACAAATACGTTGCCTGCAGCGACAACCTTCACCTTGCTTTTCGCAAGTTGCCGCAGTTCCTCGCGCATCTGGATACGTCAAGACTCGACGAGCCGGCTCCCGCGCATGCATGATCCGATGTGCCGGAAGCCGCGCCTACGTCTTCAGCTCGAACACAATATCCTGCGCGCCCTTCCAGAGGCAGAGCTTGCCGAGTTCGCCCAAATTCTCGCGGCCCTTCGTGATGGTGAGAAAATGATTGCCGGCGAGTTGGCCGACCTTCGAGCAAAAATCGACGGCGCCGTAGGCGAGTAGAATCTCGGTTTCGCTGATGCCGCCAGGGTAAAGGATGATTTCACCGGGAGCCGGATGACTGGTGGCATTCTCGTAGCCAAGCCCGAAATCGAAATCGCCAAGCGGAATCCAACAGCCTTCGCCGCTCCAGCGCACATGGATGATCTGCTGCCGATAGGGGAGCATGCGGGCGAATTTGGCGCAGGTGTTGGGCGCCACCTCATGCTGCATCTGTGCCTCAAAATCGTAGGGCCCGGCCTTGATGTGGAGAACGGTCATTGTGATCCAATCCTTTCGAGGAAATTCAGCAGCACGCGTGCAGCAATATCGATGTCGGCGGGGGAAGCGTATTCATCAGGATTATGGCTCACGCCGCCGCGGCAGCGCACGAACAGCATGCCGAACGGAATGATCTTGTCGAACGCCATCGCGTCGTGACCGGCGCCGCTCGGCAGCCGGCGCGGCGTAATGCCGAGGTCCTCCACCGCCGCCGCCAATCGATCGGACAGCTGTTCATTGCAGATTGCCGCCGCCGCTTCGTGCCCGATTGCGACTTGGAGCGCGCAACCGCGCCGCCGCGCGATCGCTTCGAGTGATTGCCGGATTTCGGCGACCGCACGGACCCGCTTCTGATCGGATGGACTGCGGACATCGAGGGTGAAGCACACCCGCCCCGGGATGGTGTTGACGGCGGAGCCCGGCACGTCGAGCTTGCCGACGGTCGCCACGAGATTTTGTTGCGCGCGTCCCCGCGCCTCGATCGCCAGCAGCATTTCGGCGGATGCGGCGAGCGCGTCCTTGCGCATCGGCATCGGCACCGTGCCGGCGTGGCCGGCGACGCCATCGATCTCGACGGCCGCGCGGGTGACGCCGTTGATGGCGGTGACGATGCCGACCGGCAGACCTTCCTTTTCCAGCACCGGGCCTTGTTCAATGTGTACTTCGACATAGCCGAGGATGTGCTGCGGCGACACAGCCGCCTCGGGAAGCCGCGACGGATCGCAGCCGAACGCAATCAACGCCTGGTGGCGTGACACACCGTCGTCACCTGTTTCGTCGAGCGCTTTGGTATCGAACTTTCCGGCCAGCGCCTTCGAGCCGCCGAGCGTCGAGTCAAAGCGCACGCCTTCCTCGTCGCCAAAGGCGATCACCTCGATAGCGAAGGGAAAACGCTTGCCGGCCTGGTGCGCGGCCTTGATCACTTCGATGGCGGTGACCACGCCGAGGGTGCCGTCGAATCGGCCGGCATCGCGCACCGTGTCGATATGCGAGCCTATCAATAGCGTTTTCGTCCCGCCGTCGGATGCCTCCAGCCGACCGATGACGCTGGCCATAGCGTCGATTCGCGTCGTCATGCCGGCTTCGCGCATCCAGCCGGCAACCAGATCGGCGGCCTTGCGGTGCGCAGGGCTCAGATAGAGCCGCGTCAGCCGATCCGGCTCGTCGCTGATAGTCGCGAGATCGGCGAGCCGGGCGGCGATTGCTTCGCCCAGCGTGCCCTGATCGGTTGCCTCTGTTGCCCGCATGACGTCTCCGAAAGCCACTGTTTTAATGGAGGCATCGTTCGATCCGGTCAACGCATTTGACCGTTTGCGCACGCTCGCGGAGGCTTGAACGGGCGGCGGCGCGTCTGCCATGGTGGGTTTGTCAGGCTCCCGAGAGAGCCGTAGTTGATAGAGCCGCGATGTCTCCGCCCGCGTCCGCCGATTACCCGCGCGATCTCGCCGGCTACGGGCGTAATCCGCCCGATCCCCGTTGGCCGGGCGGCGCCCGCGTGGCGCTGCAATTCGTGGTCAACTTCGAGGAAGGCGGTGAAAATTCGATCCTGCATGGGGATCCGCATTCGGAGGCGTTTCTCTCCGACGTGCTCGGCGCCGTCCCCTGGTACGGGCAGCGCCACATGAACGTGGAATCGATGTTCGAATACGGTTCGCGCGCCGGCTTCTGGCGGCTATGGCGGCTCTTCACTGCGCGCAAGCTCCCGGTGACGGTGTTCGGCGTGGCGAGCGCGCTCGCGCGCAATCCGCAGATCGTCGCCGCCATGCGCGAGGCCGGCTGGGAGATCGCCTC
>JASHSY010000248.1 GCA_030040825.1 Xanthobacteraceae bacterium | reverse complement strand
CATGACGTTTCCTCGCTCCATCCCAACCCGGCGAGAAAACGCAGCCTGGCCGCAAAAGTTCCACCCTGGAACAAGCGGTATGAACGAATGGTATTAGGGATTGAGTGCGAGCGTTGCTGCGCCGAGCCACGCCCGGGCAGGTGCGTCGAGTAGTGGACCGAGCGAGTCGCGCACGCGTGCATGATAGGCGTCGAGCCATGCCGTTTCGTCGCCGGTCAGCATCGAAGGTTCGATCAGCCGCTTGTCGATCGGCGCTAGCGTCAGCGTCTCGAACATATTAAGCGGCTTTTCCGCGTCCACCGACGGCGGCGCCTCCGCGACCAGAATAAGATTTTCGATACGGATGCCGTAGGCGCCGGCGCGGTAATAGCCGGGCTCGTTGGAGAGGATCATGCCGCGTTTGAGCACCGCGCTGCCGAGTTTGGAGATGCGCGCCGGTCCTTCGTGCACCGACAAATAGCTGCCGACGCCGTGGCCGGTGCCGTGGTCGAAATCAAGCCCGGCCCGCCACAGGAATTGCCGCGCCAGCGTGTCGAGTTGTGCGCCCGTGGTGCCTTCTGGGAAGATCGCGCGCGCCACCGCGATGTGTCCCTTGAGCACGAGCGTGAAGTTACGGCGCATCTCGGGGGTCGGATTGCCGACCGCGACGGTGCGAGTGATGTCGGTGGTGCCATCCTCGTATTGGCCGCCCGAGTCAAGGAGAAACAGTTCGCTGGGCGCAATGCGGCGATTGCTGTTGCGGGTCACGCGATAATGCACGATGGCGCCGTTTGGGCCGGCGCCGGCGATGGTCGGGAAAGAAACATCCTTGAGCAGGCCGGTGTCGCGGCGGAAACTTTCGATCGCCTCGACCGCGTCGATTTCGGTCAGTTCGCCGCGCGGTGCGTGCAAATCGAACCAGGCGAGAAAGCGCGTCACCGCCGCGCCGTCG
Organism: Xanthobacteraceae bacterium; assembly: GCA_030040825.1. Lineage (GTDB taxonomy): Bacteria > Pseudomonadota > Alphaproteobacteria > Rhizobiales > Xanthobacteraceae > BOG-931. The sequence goes on along the minus strand of JASHSY010000248.1, from coordinate 2,406 downwards.
CGCAGCTGCGCAGCACGGGCGCCGGCGATCTCGGTCGCATTCTTCACCGCCTTTAACGGCGCAATCGGATCGGGACCGCGCAAGATTTCGCCGCCGTTGTCGGCAATCAGCCGGACGATAGCCTCCGGACAGCTACTCGGATCGAGCCGGGCGGTGCGGTGTGCCTCGCCGAACGCGGCCAAGTCGCGTTCGAAGGCGGCATTCGGGCGAATGTCGGCGATCGCCTCCAGGTTGGAGCGGATTTCATTGCCAAGCTTGCGCAAATCGACAAACAAAGCGGGGCGGCCTTCTTTCGGCACCGTCGCGAAGGCGAGCACCACGGGCGTGTGCGGGATGTCGCTGCCACGGATATTGAACAGCCACGACACCGCGTGCGGATCGGTAACCAACAGCGTGTCGGCAGAGGTTCTTTGCATGTCGGCGCGGATGCGCTTGAGCTTGCTGGCGGTGTCTTCGCCGGCATAGCGCAGGTCGTGCGCGACCACCGGGCCGAGCGGCGCCTCCGGGCGATCGGTCCAGATCGCATCGATCAGGTTATCGTCCACCGGCACCAGCGTCGCATGCGCGGCCGCACACGCTTTGGCGAAGCGCTCGGCGCCGTCCACCGTGTGCAGCCAGGGCGAGTAGCCGAGTTTGATGCCGGCCGGCAAATTGGCTTCGATCCAGGCCGGTGGCGGATCGTCAACCAGATGCGCGACGGCAAAGATCGCGCCGTCGACCTCTTCGCGCACCTGCACCTGGTAGCGGCCGTCGACAAACAGGACTGCGCGGTCGGCCAGCACGATCGCGAGCCCGGCCGAGCCGGTAAAGCCGGTGAGCCAGGCGAGCCGTTCGGCGGCGCGCGGCACGTATTCGTTCTGGAAGCGGTCGGCGCGGGGGACAATGTAGCCGTCAAGGCCGCGCTGTTTGAGCTCGGCGCGCAGCGCCGCCACCCGCGGCGCGCTGTCGCCGCGGTCGGCGCGATCGTCGAACGACTGGAAATGAGCTTCGAACATGCAACAAGAATTTAAGGCATGATTCCGAAAAGTGGAAACCGGTTTCCCGCCTTCGCGAAGCCCGCTTCGGCGGGCGAAGGAGGGTCGAAAAGATCATGTCGCAACAATAACCGGCCCGCTCAATCGTCGGTGGCAGCACGCCTCGTATGACGCTTGAAAACGAGCGTGCTCCAGCCGTCGAGCGTGACCCGCCGTTCAAGCACCAACGGGCGGTAAGCGGCGATGATCGCATTGGTCTGTGCGGGGATGAGGCCGGACAGCACCACGCGGGCGCCGGGTGAAGCGAGCCGCCGCAGCGGCGCGGCCAGGCGGAGGAGCGGACCGAGCAGGATGTTGGCGAAAATCACGTCGAAGGGCGCGCCGGCGCGCACGCTCGCGGCGGTGATGCCGTTCGCGCGCAGCACCTGCACCATGGCGCCGGCGCTATTGAGCCGCGCGTTGCCGCGCGCGATCCGCACCGCCTCGCGGTCGATGTCGGTCGCCAGCACGCGGGAGTGAAGCGCGTGTGCTGCGGCGATAGCGAGCACGCCGCTGCCGGTGCCGAGATCGAGGATGCGCGGTGCACGGCAACGTGGGCTGCGCACCTTGCCGATGCGGTCGAGCGCGACGAGACAGCCGCGCGTGGTGCCGTGATGGCCGGTGCCGAAGGCGAGCGCGGCTTCGATCTCGATACCGATCCGGTTCGGCGGAATGCGGGCGCGGTCGTGTGCGCCGTGAATGACAAAACGCCCGACTACGACCGGCGCCAGGCCGGCAAGGCTCTTGCGGACCCAATCAGCCGCCGGCAGCTTGACGAAGCGGAACGCTGTCGCCGCTTTCGCTCCGGCTGCCGCGGTTACCGCAGCCCGCACCGCCTTTTGATTGGGCGGCGCCGGGAAATAAAGCGCCACCTGCCAGCGGCCGACGCCGGAATCGGTCAGGCTGATGCCGACGTCGCCGCCGGCGAATTGCGCCGCCAAATGCTCGGCCAGTTTATGCGCCGCCTGTTCGCCGGTATCCGGATTTGAATTTCCGGCGCCGTTGACAGGAAGCGTGAACGTGCAAACGGTCGTGGAGCGCAGAGCGGCGGCCATACTTTCGGGTTACCCGCCGGACCTGAGCCGCACAATACCCGCAGGCTCCGGAAGGCCGGCGAATGAATAATCAGGAATTTCCCGTCGACGAGCTTCGCGGGACATCGCCGAGCGGGGCCGTGGCAAAGCATTGAACAACCAGTCGTCAGCCCGCTGCGACGGCATTTTCCGATCGATCCGCAGCCGGCGCAGCGCTGAAAACTGGAACTGGAATACGCCGAGAGAGGCGGAGCGCGGGAACAGCCTTCGGCGTGAGATCTTGCGACCGAGGTCCTAGATGCCGCGCAGCGCGAGTTTGTGAAGCGCAACCGGGTCGCGCTCGCCGTGGGTGCCGGCCT
>JASHSY010000247.1 GCA_030040825.1 Xanthobacteraceae bacterium | reverse complement strand
CAACATAGTCGGAAAGTGTCTTATCCAGTCCGCTCTCCAGACCGGTATTGGTCAGATCCGTTGCCGCGTAAGAATTCAACCCATAAAGCTGGTAGGACTGCCCGAACAGCGCGTTAAAGTATCCCGCTTGGTTTACTTGCGCAGTGTATTGCACGCCGGCGTTAAGCCGGCCGCCGCCCTCGATGCGGTCCCAACCGGAGAATTTGTCGATCGAGAAGAGGTTGCTGTCGCTGAAGACGACGCTTTGCGCGTCTTCGTTCGGAAATTTTCCGATTTCTGTTTCGTTCGGGCGTAAAACCAATTGTGCGATCGGCTCGATGGTTTGGGTTCCCCACGATTCCACGTCGACAAACGGATAGTGGTATTCGACTCCGACGTCGGGCATGGCGCGGCCGACTTCCTGCTCGCCTGGATCGATGAAGTTCGAGACGCCCGGCTCGTTCATAAGGGCGAGCTGCGCAACGTCGCCGCGGACACCGAAGAATGGCGTAATCATTTGTCCGTTATCCGTGACGAAGGTGCGTCGCCAGTCGACCTCGCCGGAGGCGCGCGTGTAAGTTCCTGGAATACCGCGCAGCAAACAATTGTTGGCATTAACGACGGCCGGGTTTGCCGAAGTGCAGAGGTTGTTGACCGCGGCATTTTGATTGATGGCGTCAAACTCCGCCTGCTGCCTGGTCAGACTGGTCAGGTTAAATTTGTAGCTCGTCTCACCCCCCATCAGCGATTGCGGCAACACGTTGGAATAGTCGAGGACCGGATGGATAATCGGAATCTCGGCTTGTTTGTCTTGTCCGGAGAGGCCGTAATAATAGATCGACCGAATGTCGAAGTAGCTGCGATCCCCAGCGCCACTCAGATAAAGTTGTGAAACGCCTTCCGTCGCGACGCCGGTGTGAAAAGGATCGAACGAGCTTAAAAAATCCCCGAGCTGATAATCGTAGAGGAACTGATTGTCGGTCATCAGCAATCCGGTCCAGCCCCACACCCACTTGTCAGTGATAGCGAACTGGCCGGCGGTCTGAACCGCGCCGCGGAACACGTTGGCGGTAGGCGAGTCGGAGCCGTCACGGCTGGCGAAGTAACCCGGGTCTTGCTGAAAGATGCCGGCGGCCTTGACGGAAAAAGAGCCATCCGCCAGGCGTTCGCGCCAGGTCCCCTCCAACAGCTCGCCCTGCTTCGACGTTATCATCAATTGTGTTGTTAGATCGTAATTCGGACCCAGCGCCCAGAAATATGGAATTTGAAGACCCGCACCGTAGGGCGTGTTGAACACCATATTTGGAAACAAAAAACCGCTCTTGCGCGTGACGGAAGGATCGGGCTGCGACATGAACGGGAAATACATCATCGGCAGGCCGAAAAATTCGACACGCGCGTCTTCGAAATAGATCATCTTTTCGCCGCTGTCGTGGATGATCCGTGCCGCCTCGATTTGCCACAGCGGCGGCTTTTTCGGATCGTCCTTGCACGGCTCGCAGGCGGTATAGACGCCGTTCTGCATGACCGTATAGGTGCCCTTGACGCGGTCGGCGCGTGTCGCGGCGAAACGCGCGTCGTCGGCGGTTTCCAGCCGGAGCGAGTCGACGAATCCGTCGCGATAGTCGTCTGTCAGGTCGATGAGTTGGCCGTAGGTGATCTTGCCGTCCGCCTCGGTCAAGCGGACGTTGCCGCGCGCCTGCAGGCGCTTGGTTTTTTGATCGTAGACCACTTCGTCGGCCTCGATAGTCGAGCCGCGAAAATAGATTTGTACATTGCCGACCGCGGCGACCGTATTGTTGGTGTAGTCGTATTTGATTTCCGTCGCCTGGACGAGCATCGGCGCGTCGGATGGCGGCGGCGCCGGACGCGTTGGCGCCGGCGGGCGTGGCGGGAAATGTAGCAAATTGCCCGCTGTCTGTGCCGCAGAAGGCTCCGGCAAAAGCACCGTATGCGCGGCAAAAACGAGCAGCGCCGTCAATAACGCGACGCTTACCCGAACAAGACCACGTCTACTTGAACCAGCGGGACGGATCGGACTCGCCACTATCCATCCTCCTGGTGAAGCAGCACGACGAAGCCGGTAAGACCGCCGACCATAACCGGTATCCATGCCGCCATGATCGGCGACATCAGTTCGGACTTGCTCATGTCCTCGGTAAATTTTGAAAGGATGAACAGCAGGAAACCGGCAGAGATTCCACCCAGCACCATTTTCTGCACGCCGCCGAAACGGAAGAAGCGCAGGCTGACCGAAGCGGCCAGCAACACCATGGCGGCGAGCAGAAATGGCCGCGACAGCAACTGCTGGTATTGCAAGCGATAGCCGGCGGCGACCAAACCGGCACGATCCGCCAACTCGATGTATGAAGGTAGCTGCCAGAACGGGACCGTTTCGGGCGTCGCAAAGCTTTCCCGGACCTGCTCGAGGGTCAGGTTGGTGGCGAGCCGGTAGGTATCCTGAACGACTGGCGGATTGCCGGTTGCATAAATCCGAGCGTCCTCAAATCGCCAATAGCCTTGTTCCAGCGTAGCGCTCTTGGCCTCGATCCGCTCGATGAAGCGACCGGCATTGTCGAATGTGAAAACGCTGACACTGCCAAGACGCGAACCCTGCTCGCGGCTGGATTTTGCGTTGATAATCGCAGCGCCATCGGCGCTTCGCTGGCGCACCCAGAAACCGCCCGAGCTTGCCTGTGCCGCCGAGGCGGGAAGCTCTCCCATCATTTCGGATTCGAGGCGCTTGGATCTTTCGTGCAACACCGCGGCGATCGGATTGTAGAGCGTGGTCGCGACGACGCCGAACAGAAAAGCGGCGACCAGCGACGGCGCCACAAATTGCCAAGCGGAGACGCCGGCTGCTCGCGCGACCACAAGTTCCAGCCGGCGCGACAACGTTAGATAACAAGACATCGCGCCGACCAGCACGGCAAACGGCATGATGCGCTCGGAAAGTTGCGGCACGCGAAAGGCCGAAATTTCCGCAAGGACCAGCGCTGTGGCGTTCGGCCAATCAGAGCTGCGTCGGAGTAACTCGACGTAGTCGATCATCGCGGCGAGCGCGACCACGCCGAAAAAGGTGCCGACGACCGATTTGAGAAAGCGAAGACCGAAGTAGCGAAACAATGTACCGGCGATCATCGGTCCGCTCCTCAACCCGCCGTCGCTTTGGCAATACGATCGGTAATAGCGTTGGCGAACCTCGATACCGCCGCTGCCGGTTCGATCGCCTGACCACGTGATATCTGCCAAGCGCCGGCGGCGATCGACCCGATGAGGGCGACGTACTGCGCGGCAATGACACTGGGGACATGCACGCCGATGATGACGCTAAGGAATCCGATCAATCGCAGCACCGACACCGTTCCGACCAAAGCGAACAGCGCCAGCGTGCGGCTTTGCCGCGTGGTCTGTGGCGGACCAAGGAACGCATACGCCAAAATGACGAACGCCAGTGGATAGAGCGGGGTAGCGAAACGATCGTGCAATTCCGCGCGATATTCCCCCGCCTGCGCGGCATAGAGCGCGTCGTTGGCCGGCGGCCACATCAGCTCCCAGATATATTTTTCTCGCACATTGTAGACGACGCTTTGTGGGCCGGTGGTGAATTTGGATAGATCGAAGGCGTAGCGGTCGAACGTCACAATTCGCGGATCGCGCTGGCCTGCCTCCAGACGCTGAACGCTGCCCTTCTCCAGCACCAGGAAGGAGCCTCTATCGTTCTTCACGATCTCGCCTTGCTCGGCGAGATAAGTGGCGTGCTCTTTCGGATCGCGGCGATCGTCAAGAAAGATGCCGAGTAGCAGCCCGTTAGGCCGCCGGTCCGCAATGTGAAAGGTGAGATTGCCGCCGATCGTGGCGAAACGGCCCGGTTGAACGATGTTGGTGAGAATATCTGCGCGAACCTGGGTAGCCCAATCGCGCAGCTCCCGGAGGCTCAGCGGCGAAAGATAAGCCGCGATCACGGCAACGAGCGCCGAGACCACCAGTGCGCTGGCGATGAAAGGCCTAACCAGCCGCCAGGGCGAGACTCCGGCGGCATTCATCACGATGATTTCGGAATCCGCGCTCAGTTTGTTGAGAATGTGCGCTATCGCAAGTACCAGCGATATCGGCGCGATCATCATCACCAGCAACGGAATGAGCAGGCTGGTAATGCCGATGAATACGAAAACGGTTTGCCGCTGGCTGGTAATCAGATCGAATTCACGGATCGCCTGCGTGAACCACATCACGATGGTCAGGCTGACGCAGGTGATTAGGAACGCACCCATGGTGGTGCGAAACATGTAGCGGCCGATCGACCCCATCGGACTGAACTTCCCCGCTGACGGGCCCATGGCCGCCCCGACCCCCGAAGGGCGGGTTTACCGCCCAGGCCGAACTCCCCCGAAACATCATTAATTTCATGCGTTCACAAAATGGCCTCGCCAAGGCAAAGCCATTGAACTTGCAAAGCAAAGGGTTAATGCTTTGCATCCGCGGGCGCTTTGCAGGCTGGCGCACTCCGGTTCACAAGTCCCGCCGAATACGCCGCCTCGCTCAGCAAGGATCCGGACCATGACCGACCGTCTCAAGATCGGCTTTACCCCGTTCAATCGGGTGGGTGGGGTTCTTGTTACGTTCTGCAACGATGGGCTGAAATTTGGGCCGGCCACCCAAAAGGCTCTTACGCCGATTGCGGATTTGCAGCGCCGAGCCGCCGCCGCGGATCGTTTCACCGGCAAAATTGCCTCCACCCTCACCATCATCGCCCCTCCCGGTCTCGACTCACCCAGGCTGGTGGTGATCGGCACCGGTAAGGAACGCAACTTGCGCGATCGCGACCTTGTGCGGCTTGGCGGGGTGGCAGTCGGCGGCGTGCCGGCAGTCGCCGACGAGGTGACGATATTGGCCGAATTTGCCGGTGGTGCGCTCAAAGCCGAACAGATTGCCCAGCTTGCGCTTGGCGCGCGCCTGCGCGCCTACCGATTCGACCGCTACAAAACCAAGCGCAAAGAGGGCGAAGAGCATGCAGAGAAAGTCGAGCTCAACTTCGCGTGCGCGAATCCAACGGCAGCCGAACGGGCTTGGCGGCGGGTAGAAGGCATTGCCGATGGGGTCATGATCGCACGCGACCTCATCAACGAGCCAGCGAATGTGCTCTATCCGGCCGAATTCGCCAGGCGTGCCATGGGGCTGCGAAAGCTCGGTGTGGCTATCGAGGTTCTCGACGTGGCGGCCATGCGCAAGCTCGGCATGGGGGCGCTGCTCGGCGTCGGGCAGGGCTCCGGACATGAATCGAAGCTTGTAGTCATGCGCTGGAATGGCGGTAAACGGGGCTCCAATCCGATCGCATTTGTCGGCAAGGGCGTCTGCTTCGACACCGGCGGTATCTCGATCAAGCCGGCAGCCGGCATGGAGGACATGAAAGGCGACATGGCCGGGGCCGCCTGCGTCGTCGGCCTCATGCATGCGCTCGCCACGCGGAAAGCGCGAGTGAGTGCCGTCGGCGCGATCGGCTTGGTGGAAAATATGCCGGACGGCAAAGCGCAAAGACCGGGCGACATTGTGACTAGCATGTCCGGACAGACGATCGAGGTCATCAATACCGACGCCGAAGGCCGGCTGGTGCTGGCCGACGTACTTCATTACGTCAACAAGCGCTTCAAACCGAGATTCATGATCAATCTAGCGACGTTGACCGGTGCCATCATGGTCGCGCTTGGACAGGAATATGCAGGCCTGTTTTCCAACGACGACAGGTTGGTCGAGCGATTGGAGAAGGCCGGAGAAGCGACGAGGGAGCGAGTCTGGCGCATGCCGCTTGGCCCGGAATACGACAAGATCATCGACTCGAAATTCGCTGACATGAAAAATACCGGTGGGCGCTGGGCGGGCTCGATCACCGCCGCGCAATTTCTTCAACGCTTCGTCGGTAAAACCCCTTGGGCGCATCTCGACATCGCGGGCACTGCTCTCGGCTCGCCTCAGACCGACACCAATAAAAGTTGGAGCTCCGGCTGGGGCGTGCGGCTGCTCGACCAACTGGTGGCGGATTATTACGAGCGCTAGCGCTATAGTTGCGTGGCGTTTATGAACGACGATCTGGCCGTCCCCGGAAATCCTGCACCGAGTCAGCGCATGACCGAAGTTCTATTCTATCATCTCAAAGGTCAGACGCCGGAACAGGTGTTGCCGACACTATTGCAGAAGTCGCTGGAGCGTGGTTGGCGCGTGGTAGTGCAGGCATCTTCCGACGAGCGGCTCGAAGCGATCGACGCGCATTTGTGGACTTGGCGTGACGATTCGTTCCTGCCGCACGGAACCTGGCGCGATGCTGAGGTTGCCCGCCAGCCGATTGTGCTTACCCCCAATGACGATAATCCGAATGGTGCTGTCGTGCGCTTCCTCGTCGAGGGCGCGACGCTGCCGGAAAATGCGGCCAGCTACCAACGCTTGGTATTGCTCTTCAACGGAGACGATCCCGATGCTGTCGAGGCAGCCCGCGTTCGGTGGAGTGAGGCGAAGTCTGCGGGTTTTGAGGTGACGTATTGGCAAGCAGACGAGAAAGGCGGCTGGCGACGTCAAAGCTAAGTTGGCGAATGCAGTTCCGCTATAAGATCTTGACGCATACGTCTGAAGATAAATAGCTTTTCGTCTTAATCATTTGCCGAGATTGGGCATCGCAAAAGCGATTTTCCAGCACTATATTTTTGCTCTGAGAGGCCGATTGCCTATATAGTGAGTTCCATGAATAAACATTCAGTGAAAAGGCGGCCTGCAAAAGCAAGCCGTAGTTCAGTAGTGCGAAAGTCTGCGTCACGGCATGTTTCAAGCAAGCCGGAGCCGACTACTACTGTGCTTGCGTCGATTTCCGTTGCGCAAGTCACCATGCACAACGCGATATTGCGGGCTCACAAATATCGCGTCGGTCAGACGGTTCTTTACACATCAAGTCCGATCAGCCGGCCCGGCGCCAGTGGATCCTACAAGGTCGTCAAGTTGTTGCCGTCAGACGGCGATGACTATCAATATCGGATCAAAAATCCGGGTGAAGCCTTTGAACGCGTGGCCAAAGAAAGCCAGCTGGAAGTCGAGCATTAAACGCTGAGTGTTCCGCGCAGCCGTCTGCAAATTTTCGCGGACTGGTATCGCCAGGTACTCTGGGTCATACTTTCGCTAGGAAAGCTTAGTGTCCCTAACAGGGTTAGGTCTGATGCTTGGCGTCGATTCCGAATTGGGAACGTCGGCGTTGCGACTCTGGGTGGCTGCCGGGTCTGCGGCCGCGCTACTAACGTTCGTCGCCATTTCGCTCATAGGGCGGCCGTTCGCTTTTCCCGCTAGTCGAACGTTCCAGGTTGCCCTCGTCCTGATGCCTGCGGCTCTTGGCGCCGTGATGGTCTGGGCGTTTCTCGGTCGGGAAGATATCGGCAATCGGGGCGCGGAACGCCGTGCATTCGAGTTGCGAGCCGAAGAACTCAACGCCAGAGCGCTTGCGCCTGGGTCGCCGCTGGCCTGCCTTGATGGGGTGGCCGGCGAGAATGTGGAAGCCGCCTGCGAGAAGGCGCTATTCGCCACTCCCGCAAGCGTGGCGTCGGCGTCTTCCTATGTCGCTGCACGCCTGAGCCTACTTTCAAGCATGTCAAATTATTTAAAGCACAGCAGCGCCGATATCGACGATGTTGTAGCTCCGCTGCGACATTCGCTTGAAATCGACCGTTTTGGTTTTCTTGCCCACTTGCTTGCGACCCGCGACGGCTGTACCAGCCAGAGTTGCAAGTCGTTGGCTGTTCTTCACGACGCTAGTCGTGTGCGTGAAAATCTGAGCGCGCGGACGCTCGACCGCTATCTCGAACATTACCTTCCGGTGTGGGCGGCAGCGTCCGATGGCGCCTCGGCCGATGGCGCGCAGTCTTCGTCTTCCAACGCACAATCGAGTGTGGTGAGCGCGCACAAAGTCGTGAATGTCGATTTCCCCAGCGCGGCGTCGATACCGCCGGTAAGCATCATGAATCCCGAACCCGGAAAGCCGGCTTCGCCCGGCGTACCGGCGGCTGCCAGTGTGAATCCACCAGCTAGCGTGCCGCATCATTCCCGGAAGCAAGCGAACGGTGCGGCTTCGTCCGGCTCAGGAGCGACGACGACTGAGCCAATATGGCCCGAGCCCGTGCCGCCGGCGCCAGGCGGTCAGCCGGCGGCCCAGTCTGCGAGTTCCGCGCCGATACAGCTCAGTCCGCCTTCCTCTGCCGTGGCACACACGCAGTGACTTGAGGGCGGCCGCGCTCTCCGGCAAACCTTCCGTCATGTTCAAGTCTGTCCTCATCGCCAATCGCGGCGAAATTGCTTGTCGGATCGCGCGCACGGCCAAACGGCTCGGTATGCGCACGATTGCCGTCTATTCGGCTGCTGACGTGCACGCGCTGCACCGCCGCGTATGCGACGAGTCCTACCCGATCGGCTCCGCGGAACCGCGCGACAGCTATCTCAACGTCAAACGACTGATTGAAGCCGCAAAGATCGCCGGGGCCGAGTGCGTTCACCCCGGCTACGGCTTCCTGTCTGAAAGCGGCGATTTTGCCGAGGCTTGCGTGCAGGCCGGTCTCGTGTTCGTCGGTCCGCCGGCATCGGCGATCCGCGCCATGGGCCTTAAGGATCGTGCCAAGGCTCTGATGGAAAAAGCCGGCGTCCCAATTGTGCCCGGCTATCACGGCGAGCGACAGGACGCAAAATTTCTCAAGCAGCAGGCCGATGCGATCGGCTATCCGGTTTTGCTCAAACCGGCGGCGGGCGGCGGCGGCCGCGGACTGCGCCGGATCGATCGTGCCGCCGACTTTGATGCGGCCCTCCAAGGCGCCGTACGCGAGGTTGCCGCGGCGTTCGGCTCGGGCCGGGTTTTAATCGAGAAATACGTCTCGGCGCCTCGGCACATCGAAATCCAGATTTTCGCCGACAAGGACGGCAACACCATTTACCTCGGTGAGCGAGATTGCTCGCTGCAACGCAGGCACCAAAAGGTGATCGAAGAATCTCCCGCGCCCGGCATGACCGAAAAGCTGCGCCAGGAGATGGGTACCGCCGCAGTCGAGGCGGCCAAGGCGGTCGGCTATGCCGGCGCCGGGACGGTCGAGTTCGTGGCCGATGGCACCAAGGGGCTGCGTTCGGATGCTTTTTGGTTCATCGAGATGAACACGCGACTTCAAGTCGAGCATCCGGTGACCGAGGCGATCACCGGCCTTGATCTCGTTGAATGGCAATTTCGCGTCGCTGCCGGGGAGAAACTGCCGCTTGTCCAGAATGAGGTCCGCTTCGACGGTCATGCTGTCGAGGCGCGCGTCTATGCCGAAGATCCCGAGCACGGGTTTCTGCCATCAACAGGCAGGATTGTCGGACTTGAGTTTCCGGCCGATGTCCGGGTGGAAAGCGGCGTTGAAGCAGGCGGCGAAGTAACCCCGTTTTACGATCCGATGATCGCCAAGATCATTACCCATGCACCGGGCCGGGAGGCGGCCCTCGACCGGATGGCCGGTGCAATCGATCGCACGCTCATCGCTGGAGTCCGCAGCAACCTGGCCTTTCTCGGCGCACTTTGCCGTGCACGTGCGTTCCGCGATGGAAAGGTCGATACCGGTTATATCGATCGTAATCTCGCAACACTGGGCGCTGAGTCGCGCGGTCCGGACTATGCGGCCGCAGCGGCCGGCTTCACGCATCTGCTCGCGCGGGATAGCAACTCGGCAGCGGGAGACGATGCCGAACCCGATTCGCCGTGGAACGCCCGCGACGGATTTCAACTTGGCCGTCCGCGTTCGATCGAAGTCCCACTGCTCATAGACAGTGAGAATGCCGACGCAGTAGTCGATTATGATGGAGATGGAGCGACAGTCACGGTCGGTGGGATGTCCCCGGCAACCGACGCGAATGTATTTGACGGTAAGGACACGGTTTTCGTCCTGCGCCATGGTCGCCAGACCCGCGTCCAAGTACGCGATGTTTCGGTCGCCGCAAGCCATGGAGGCGCCGGTGACGGTGTGATCAAGGCGCCCATGCACGGCAAAGTGCTGGAACTTTTCGTCGGCAAGGGCGACGCGGTTACGGCCGGGCAGCGGCTTGCGGTGATTGAAGCAATGAAGATGGAGCATACATTACGCGCACCGTTCGCCGGCAGCGTGGCGGAGCTTGTAGTCGCAGCCGGTCAGCAAGTTGTGGAAGGCGCCCAGATCATGCTGATCGGGCGCCCCGATGCGGTCTAGTCTGCAAGTATGCCGCTGCATCTCATCAAGCTTTGTGTCGGCGCCGACTCGGTTCGCGACCTCGAAAATTGGATTGCGCAAAAGCTCAAGGACAAACGCAAGCGCGGCGAAAAGCCCGAACACGTTCATCGCACTCGCATGGTCCCCAAACGTGCCGTGGAACTCACCGACGGCGGCTCACTCTATTGGGTCATCCGCGGTGAGATCGCCTGCCGGCAAAGGATACGTGACGTGCGCCCATTTCGCGACAAGGACGGCGTGGGTCGTTGCGGCCTTGTGCTTGATCGCAAAGTCGTCCTGGTCGCACCCCGTCCATTTCGTGCCTTCCAGGGCTGGCGTTACCTCGCGGCGAAGGACGCACCCGCCGACCTCGACCAGGCGGCGCCCGGCGCCGCGGCTATGCCCGAGAAAATGCGGCGCGAACTGCGAGAACTCGGTCTGATGTAAACCGCCGGCGGGACGTGGCGCGCCTTGTATCGTTCCCATACAATTCGACAAAACGGCACGCGCGTGGATGCGGGAGCGGAATGAATGATTATCGAAACCCAGGCGGACGTCACTAAAGCCGTGCTGAGCGAGCTTCAAGGCGCGCCCAATCCGCGTTTTCGCGAGATCATGTCCGCCTTGGTCCGCCACCTGCACGATTTTGCGCGCGAGGTGAAATTGACCGAGCAGGAGCTTCAGAGCGCGGCCGCATACGTCAATGCGATCGGCCAACACACGAACGAAAATCATAACGAGGCAGTGCTGATGTCCGGCACGCTTGGTTTCTCGGCGCTCGTCTGCCTTCTTAACAACGGAGATCGTGGTCAAACCGAAACCGACGCCAGCCAGTTGGGCCCGTTCTGGCGGATGAATTCACCGCTAACGC
>JASHSY010000246.1 GCA_030040825.1 Xanthobacteraceae bacterium | reverse complement strand
CTTCTGCGTTGGGGTCGCTTCCAGCAAGGCCTTTAAGCCCTCGATTTGATCGCCCTCGAAGGACCGCAGATGGTTTGGCAGCCGCCGCGCCAGATCTGAAAGTGCATCGCGTTGAGCAAGAACGGCGGAAAGGATTGCCAAATCATCGAGCGCGCGCGGTGTGCCGACCTGGACCGCGAGCCGGCGACGCGCTTTGTCATCGCCACCCAGCGCGGCTATCGTCTCCTTGATACGCTGCTGTGCGCGGTCCTGAAGTGCGCGAGTCAATTGCTCGGCTTTGGTCCGGTCACCGTCGGACAAGGCACGGTTGATGTCTTCGCCCAACGTCTTGATTTCCGCGGGCATCAGATCGCGGCCAATCCACTCCCAAATCGTATCCAGCGAAACTCGCGCGAGGCGTCCAAGCCGTTTGTGGTCGGCAGCGCCATCGATCAGGAAGGGCTCGAACGGCAGGAAGAAAAGGCGCGACGCATCACCGATGCGTTGCTCCGGTTGCCCGCCTTCGCTGCCTTCGCTCATGGCGCGGCGCAATTCCTCGAGGATAAACTCGCTACCTGGGGCATGCTCGCCGCGTAAGGTCGCCCGTTCGAGCTCGGTGACCAGCAAAGCGCGGGCCTCGGGTGCGAGCGTCCGTAGATAGTCGCGCAGTTTTTCAACGGCTGGACCGCCGCCCGTCATCGGCCACCCTTCAGGGATCCCCAAAGCGCCACAGGCGCATTAGAGCGTTTTTAGTCGTTTGGCGCTTAAGAACCCGTTACGCAAAGCGCCCGCAAATTCAGTGGCATAGGCCACTTGGGGTTCCTGAGACGGCTCCAGCCCCCACCGCCGGCTTTTAGCCTACGGGCGCCCAGATTCCTTCAGGGTTGCGGCAGGCGGTGCCGCGCTTGCTCTGCGGCCGCCCGTCGATAAAAACCGTATGCGTATATTGCCGGCACGGCTCACCATTCATCGGGTAAACCGGACCCGGAACGATGTTGCCATAACGGCCCGAATCCGGGTTCCGCCAGGCGACCGGAGCCCCCGAGGGACCGGTTTCCAAGGCGCGTATCTGCGCTGTATAGGCGCGCCGTTTATCGTCATCGTCGAGCCCGGCGCTGAGGCGGTTGCCGAGGAAACTGCCAATGGCAGGACTAACCGAGGTGCTGGCGGGCGGCGTACCCGAGCTTCCCCCAACGGCGCTACTGACCGGTGCACCTGTGCCCGGGCCTGCGCCACCGACGTCCCTTGGTCCGGAACCGGCCGAGCAAGCTGCTAGGCTCAATCCCGCCAGGCCCAGGGTCAGGAACCTTGCCGCCAGCATAGCGCCCCCATGCGACCGCGGCATAGACACGGGACGATTGGGGCAAAACTCTGTCGCCGGCGTCGGCGCGCTATTGAACCTTGTCAATAATTTTTTGCATCTCGGCGGCGGTGAAAGCTCGCATGACCTGCGTGCGAATGTTGCCGCCTTTGACGGCGTTTAAGATCATCGCATTGGCCGCAATCTCATCATCCGACTCTGAGATGATCACAATGTCGTATTGTCCCTGCGTCCAAAGTATTTCCCGGATCTTCACGCCAACTGCGGCGCCGGCCTGTTTGGCCGCATCGGCGCGCTTGATCGTATCCTTGATATTGCGCGCTCCCTGCTCGGTGAAGTTCACGAGCGTGACGTATGTTGCCATGATACTGATCCCATAGGGTCGTTATGACTGGCTTGGCGGCGCCGAACCCAAGCGCGCCAGCGGGCATTACACAAGCATCGCCCGTGCAATGCAGCAACGGTCACAACGCCGCGGTTTTAGCCGGCCGGCAGCGCAAGTTCGGCACGTAGCCCACCGATCGGTGCTGTGCCAAGCGTAAGCACGCCGCCATAAAGACTGGCGAGTTCAACGACGATGGAAAGTCCGAGGCCCGAACCGGGCTTGCTTTCGTCAAGCCGCCGGCCGCGCATCGCCACCTGTTCGCGTTCCGCCGCCGAGAGTCCCGGACCGTCGTCGTCAACAATCACGCGTACTTTTGAATTGCCGTCGTTCACCGGCATTTCCGTTACAACTTCGATGGCGACGCGTGACTGCGCCCATTTGCAGGCATTGTCGACCAAGTTGCCGATCATCTCTTCGAGATCCTGCTGCTCGCCGCGAAAGCGCGCCTGATCCGGGACATCAACCGCAATAGCAATGTCGCGCTCGCGATGCAGCTTCTCCATGGTTCGCGCAAGCGCCGTGGCGACCGGCGGAACGTCGACGAGCGTTCCGACAACGCCGGAGCGCGCGGCAAGCCGCGCGCGCTCAAGTTGCCGCGCGACTTGGTCGCGCATGATGTCGGCCTGTTCGAGCACTTTTTCCGCCAACGGATCGCCGTTGCGCGCCGCCGCCTCATTGACGATGACCGACAGCGGAGTCTTCAGCGCATGAGCAAGATTGCCGACATGGGTGCGGGCACGCTCGACGATTTCACGATTGGCTTCGATAAGGGCATTGGTCTCGCGCGCGAGTGGTGCGATCTCGACGGGAAATTCACCTTCCAAGCGCTCGGCACGGCCGGAGCGGATCGCCGCGAGGCCTTCCGAGATTCGCTTGAGCGGCGACAATCCGAAGCGGACTTGCAAGACTGTTGTCACCAACAGCGCAGCCGCGAGCGCAGCGAAAATTCCTCCGATGGTGCGGTCGAAGCTCCGCATCTCGCCATCGATCTCTGAGGCGTCGCCCGCCACTTCGATCGTATAGCGGCCGTCGTCACCGAGATCGACGTTGCGTTCGACTTGACGAAGGCGCACGTCCTCCGGACCCTGCGCATAGCCCTTGCGATAGCCACCGGAGGACTCTTCGGCAACGGCAAGCCGCGGCAAATTGGAATCCCACAGCGACCGCGATGAATGCACTTCGGGCTTCGGAGTATCGAGGCGGGTGACCTGCCAATACCAACCTGACAGTGGCAGTTCAAAGAGCGGCTCGCCGATCGATTGTGGAAATTTATCGGTACCTTCCTCAGGCGATGCCACGTCTGCGACAAGGGTGCGCAGATAAACGTCGAGTCGGCGATCGAACGCGCGCTCGACGGCGTGGCGGTAAAGCGACGACAGAGTGACACCGGTGACGATGAGGATCACCACGGTCAAACCAGTCGCCCAGAGAAAGAGGCGAAACGCGAGCGAGTTAGCGCGCATCGGGCGGGGTGAGCAGATAGCCGAGACCACGCACCGTTTGAATGACATCGACCCCCAGCTTTTTGCGGATGCGGCCGACAAATACCTCGATGGTGTTCGAGTCGCGATCGAAATCCTGATCGTACAAATGCTCGACCAACTCCGTGCGCGATACAACCCGCCCGGTGTGATGCATCAAATACGATAGCAGCCGGTATTCATGCGATGTCAATTTCACCGGATTGCCTTCGACCGCGACGCGCCCGGTGCGAGTATCAAGGCGAACCGGCCCGCAGGTGAATTCGCTCTTCGCGTGACCCGCGGAGCGCCGCAACAAGGCGCGCACGCGCGCCAGCACTTCCTCGAGATGGAAGGGCTTGGCGACGTAATCGTCGGCACCGGCATCAAACCCCTGCAC
>JASHSY010000245.1 GCA_030040825.1 Xanthobacteraceae bacterium | reverse complement strand
CCCGCAGGGCGTGCCGTGCGCCCGGCTGGCCAATCTGGTCCTGGCGCCGCCGCCGGAACAGCAGCGCATCGCATCCTACGTGCCGCGCTGGGGCGTGCGGCTTGTTGCGCACCTGTCCGAGGGCAAGGCATGGGCACTCTATCGCGACATCCAGAAGCGCTTCGCCAAGCTGATCGGCGACCGCGAACCGATCGTGCTGCATAAGCAGCTACCCGGCATGGGCAGGGTCGCGCGCACCATCATCGTCATTGCCGACGATAGCCGCACCCCGCTCGATCAGTTGTGCGACAAGCTGAGGGCGGCCGGCGGCGCTTGCGAGGTCTTGCGCAACGGCCGGGGGTAGCGCGACCGCCTCGCCCCGTCTCCGGAGAGAGGTTGTCTGTAGCGCGAAATGGCATCTACGTGCTCACCGCTGACGACGGGGCGGGCAATATCGCCGCGGCGACCGTGAACTGGGTGACGCAATCCGCTTTGGCGTCGCCGTTCCGGTGAATTTTGTTAAAATCATCGCGACCGGCACAAAATGTTGTTGGCAGGCTTGCGTCTATCGTTTGCGGCATGAGTTCGATTGCCTCGATCGCCGCATCGGGAATGCTCGCTGCCATGCAACGCTTGCAAGTTTCAGCCGACAATGTCGCCAACGCCAATTCCGACGGTCCGTTGCCGTCGGCTCCCGCGGCGGTCCAGGCGCAATATCCGGCCGCCTATGCGCCGCAGCAAGTCGACCAGGTCGAAACTGCGGGCGGCGGCACTGCCGCAGTCGTCTCGAGCGTCGAGCCCGGCACGGTGGTGATGTTCGATCCCGCAGCGCCTTACGCCGACCCCAACGGTCTCGTCGCATCGCCCAATGTCGATTATGCCAGCGAGGCGATGCAGCAAGTCACCGCCAGTTACGAATTCGCCTTCAACGCGCTGGTGATGCGCGTCTATTCGCAGATCAGGAAATCGGCCCTGGATATCCTGACTTGACGCCAGCAAACCCACGAAATGGCATCGGCGACGCTTTCCGCCCACACGCTTCGTTTATTGAATGCGATCGCGTCGTTCCGTTATTGCGAGCCTGAGCAGCCCGCCTACACTCGCTGGGTGAACTTCGGCGGGTTTTGAGTCCGCCGAAGCGCATGGCGCGAAGGCGGAAGCGAAAGCCGATCAATCCAGCCGAGCGCCGACTTCTGGATTGCTTCGTTGCCGGCGCTCCTCGTAATGGCGATGTTGCGGTATAAGCGCGGGCCGGTTCCGATAAGGTATCGCCCCATGAACGCCCCTCTCACCGCCCATCCGACACCGCCGTATAAACACACACCGCTGTTTCCGCTCGGCAAGGACGTAACGCCGTACCGGAAAATCGCGACCGAGGGCTTGCGCGTCGAGAAAGCGCTGGGTGAAGAGGTCGTGGTGGTGCCGCGCGAGGCGATGCGGGCGCTTTCAGAAGCCGCCTTCACCGACATCAATCATCTTCTCCGGCCTGCCCATCTCGCCAGCCTGAAAGCCATCGTCGAGGACCCGCAAGCTTCCGACAACGACAAATTCGTCGCCTACGATTTTCTCAAGAACGCCAACATCGCCGCCGGCGGCGTGCTGCCAATGTGCCAGGACACCGGCACCGCCATCATCATGGGCAAGAAGGGCCGGCTCGTATGGACCGACGGTAGCGACGAGGCGGCGCTCGCCGAGGGCGCGCGCGACGCCTATCTCAAGCGCAATCTGCGCTATTCGCAGCTCGCGCCGCTGTCGATGTTCGAGGAGAAGAACACCCGCTCGAACATGCCGGCGCAAGTCGAGCTCTACGCCGAAGGCGCGGGCGATCATGACGCCGAATACAAGTTCTTGTTCATCGCCAAGGGCGGCGGCTCGGCCAACAAATCGTTTCTGTTCCAGGCGACACCGTCGATCCTGTCGCCCGACAGGCTGGCCGCGTTCCTGAAAGAGAAAGTGCTGACGCTCGGCACCGCCGCCTGCCCGCCGTACCACCTCGCCATCGTGATCGGCGGCACCTCCGCCGAACTGACCATGAAGACGGTCAAGCTTGCTTCCACCAAATACTACGACACGCTGCCGGAGCACGGTTCCGAGGATGGCCACGCTTTCCGCGACAAGGCGATGGAGCAGGACATCCAGAAGATGACGCAGTCGCTCGGCGTCGGCGCGCAATTCGGGGGCAAATATTTTTGCCACGACGTGCGGGTGATCCGGCTGCCGCGGCACGGCGCCTCGCTGCCGATCGGGCTTGGCGTATCTTGCTCAGCCGACCGCCAAGCGCTCGGCAAGATCACCCGCGACGGCGTGTTCCTCGAAGAGCTCGAACACAATCCGGCGAAATACCTGCCTGAAGTCGACACCACACATCTCGGCGGCGAGGTGGTGCGGATCGATCTCAACAAACCGATGAAAGAGATTCTGGCGCAACTCACGCGCCATCCGATCAAGACCCGGCTGTCGCTGTCCGGCCCGATGATCGTGGCGCGCGATGCCGCCCACGCCAAACTGCGCGAGCGACTCGAGCGCGGTGAGAAACTCCCCGATTATTTCAAAAATCATCCGGTCTATTACGCCGGCCCGGCGAAGACGCCGGAAGGCTATGCCTCCGGCGCATTCGGGCCGACCACCGCCGGCCGCATGGATTCGTTCGTCGCCGAGTTCCAAGCCGCCGGCGGCTCGATGGTGATGCTGGCGAAGGGCAATCGCGCCGCAAGCGTGCGCGAGGCGTGCAAGAAGTACGGCGGCTTTTATCTCGCCTCGATCGGCGGCACGGCGGCGAACCTCGCCGAGCATTGCATCAAGAAAGTCGAGTGCATCGAATACCCCGAACTCGGTATGGAAGCGATCTGGCGGATCGAGGTGGTGGACTTTCCGGCCTTCATCGTGATCGACGACAAAGGCAACGACTTCTTCAAGGACCTGAATTTGGGGTGAGCCGCCTTTCACCTTCCCGGACGGGTAATTGATGGCGGGTGACCTTGACAGTGTGTAACCGTATGGTTACGTTATTGGTAACCAAATGGTTACGTTAAATCACAAGCGCGACGAAGCTGTCTTTCGGGCGATCGCCGATCCGACCCGGCGGCGGATTCTTGGCCTGCTGCGCCGCGGCCGCTACACGGTCAGCGAGATTGCGGGAAATTTCCGCACCAGCCGGCCGGCGATCTCGAAGCACCTGCGCGTGCTGCGGACTGCGGGTCTGGTGGCCACCGAAAAGGAAGGAACCGCGCGCATTTGCCGGTTGAACGCCGCGCCGCTTCGCGCCGTCGACCATTGGCTGCACGACTATCAGGACCTTTGGCGCGAGAGCCTACGGGGCCTTAAACGTCATGTGGAGGGAGAGCGATGACCGCCGCAGGCATCATGGACGCGATCGTCGAGGAAATCACGATCAAGGCGTCGGCGGAGCGCATCTTCGACGTGCTGATCGATCCGGCGCAGCGGGTGAAATGGTGGGGACTCAAAGGCCGGTATGAGGCGACGCACATGGAATCGGACCCGCGCCCCGGAGGCCGCTGGACGATGCGCGGTAACGGCATGGGCGGCCGGCCATTTCTGATCACGGGCGTGTACCGCACGATCCAGCGCCCGAACGTACTCGCTTTCACCTGGTTACCGGATTGGGACGAGAACGCGACCGAAACGCTGGTGCGGTTCGATCTAACCGAGCATGTCCGTGGCGTAACAAC
>JASHSY010000244.1 GCA_030040825.1 Xanthobacteraceae bacterium | reverse complement strand
TGCGACATGGCATGCGCGCTTATCGCGGCCGATTGATCCTGGCGGGTTCGATCGCCCGCGGTCGGACTGGAGCAAGGGGCCGTCGTTTCGGCTGGTGCTTGATCTGCGCCGTGGCGGCGCGGATGCGCTCCTCAAGACGCTTCGATCGCTGCAGGCGCAGGTCTATGCGCGCTGGCTGTTATACGCGGTCTGCGATTCAACGACTGACAAAGCGTTGCTCGCGCTGTTTCAAGAGCATGCACGTGGCGATGCCCGCTTGCTGCAAGCGATCCCAGAATTCGCGAGCCGGGGAGGGGACACCAAGGCAGTTGACGATCGCGATTGCCTACTCGTCATCAATCCCGGCGACCAACTCGCGCCGTATGCACTCGCGATTATCGCCGAAGAAATCGCGCGGCAACCTGATCTCGACTTGGTTTATGCCGATGAAGATCGGATAACGACGCGCGGCAACCTGCATTCTCCGGTGTTGAAGCCGGATTGGAGTCCGGTGCTTCAGGCGCAACGGCCCTATCTCGGTGGCGCGGTCTTTTTTCGCGGGCGGCGGATCGCGGGCGAAAGCTTCGCGGCGCTGTTGGCTGACCGCGAAACGATGGTCAA
The DNA here is from genome assembly GCA_030040825.1 of Xanthobacteraceae bacterium. Classification (GTDB taxonomy): domain Bacteria; phylum Pseudomonadota; class Alphaproteobacteria; order Rhizobiales; family Xanthobacteraceae; genus BOG-931. The sequence goes on along the minus strand of JASHSY010000244.1, from coordinate 4,123 downwards.
CAAGCTTGCCCAGGAAATTTCCCCGCGCGCTATTCGGCATGTTCGGCGGGTGCTCTATTCGCGCCAACAATCTCCGCACGACGACGCTCAAATCGCTGCGGTAACGCGTTCGGCTGCCGCCGACCCCCCGCAATGGCCGCCAGTCGCGGTGGTCATTGCCACGCGCGACCACGGCAAGCTGCTAGCGAATTGCCTCGCCGGACTGCGCGACAAGACCGATTATCCCTCGCTTGAGATCGTCGTCGTCGACAACGGCAGCACACGGGCGGACGCCAAGCGTTTGTTGGGTAAGCTTGCCACCGCGCCGGACATCAAGGTGCTGCACCGTCCTGGGCCGTTCAATTTCTCGGCACTGAGCAACGAAGGCGCGCGGGCTACCAGCGCGCCGGTCCTGCTTTTTCTCAATAACGACATCGTCATGATCGAGCCCAACTGGCTCAAGGCCATGGTGCGCTGGGCAGTCAAACCCGCTATCGGTACGGTCGGTGCGAAGCTGCTATTTGCTAACGGGCGCATTCAGCATGCCGGCGTCGTGCTCGGCTTTGGCGGGATTGCCGGCCACGACTATCTTCGCCTGCCGAAAGACCATTCCGGCTACCTTTCTCGGCTGACCGTTCCGCATGAGGTCTCCGCGGTGACGGCTGCATGCATGGCGGTCGAGCGATCAAAGTTTGAAGCGGTCAATGGCTTTGATACGAAAAACCTGCCGGTGGACCTCAACGACATCGATTTCTGTTTGCGTATCGCCGAGAGCGGCTTAGCCAATCTCTGGACGCCCGAAGCCACCCTGATCCACCTTGAGTCAGCGACCCGCGGCGTCGACGGCGATACGTTTGCGCTCTATCGTCAAGAGCGAAGCTATTTTGTGCGGCGCTGGGCGGAAGCGATCCGCGACGACCCTTATTTTCATCCTGCGCTATCGCTCTACGCGGGTGATGTGGAATTGGTGTAGGTCCCGAAGATCTGCAGTTGAGAACCCGTTTGCAGCCACCTCACGTCCGCGTGCCGGAAAAAGAGGAAGAGCCGAATGCGCCGAGAACGACGGTGCCGCTGAGGCTGTTGCCTTGGACTGTACCTTCAAATTCAAGCGTCATCGGCATCGGATTGGTAATCGAAACCTTCCAAGAAACCGCGTCGCCATTGACGCTGCCATCAAAAATCTCGGCGGAATTGCCTTCAGCTGCTTGGCTTCCCTTCAGCGCTGCGCCTTCGGTTTTTAACGACAGTGTCGCCTGACGCTCACCCATGGGCGTCGATATCACGAGATTCCAGTTTCCGTCTGCGGTCATGATATCCTCCAAATTAGCACGAGCCAATCCCGTTTGAGTAGAGCGTTACCGCGGATTCGCGCACAAACCATGTAGATTTAAGACATTCTGCCGCTATTTGCGGGCCGCAAAGCAAAGCGCCGCACTCGCAGCAGTCGCCGAGACGTCAAACATAACAAATTCGCTAAAGCCGAAGTGTTTAAACATATCGACCATCTGTTGCGCTCGCATCCATCGCGAGATTGGTTCATTGCCGCCCCAAAAACGCGAGCCGGACATGCTCGCAGAATTATCGCAGGACCATAGTTCAATATTGGGGAAACGCGCATCGTAACCCTTGGTGCGCTTTGCTCCGGTATAATGCTGTTCGTCGTAGACATGCGACCATACAAAAACTTTGTCGGTTACTTTGGACATCATCTCGATCAAAGAAATTGGGTCCGGCATGTGATAGAGAACGCCGGAGCAGTAGATCAAGTCAAAACGCTTCGACGTTGCCGCCAAGAATTTGTTGAAGTCACCTAACAGAAAGCGGGCGCGCGAGAGGCCGGCGATTTCTTTGACGATCAGGCACTTGAGATAGGCCTCGACGTTTGCCTCAATTGCCAGAACTGCAGCCCCGAGACGCTCCAGGTTGTAGGTGTTGCCGGCCTCAAGCGGCCCAAGCTCCAGTACACTAAGTCCATCCAGGCGGTTGTTGCTTCCCAAGGTTTGCGCCGCCCATGCGGGTTTTGGGTCGCTGTCGAAATGACCGGCGTCTCCGGCGATGGCGTCGCGACAAATCGGCTGCAGGTCCGACGCCCAGTGACCACGAAAAATGTCGATCGCATTTTCCGGCGCTGGAGACCTTCGCTCAAACTTCTTGGCGGGTAGCGTCAATCCAATTTGGCGCGGATCCTTGTTCCGCCGCCCTGGCCAGCCCGCCATCGAAAAGATCGTTTTCAATTGGACGTCTCGCTTCTTTGCCGGATTCGTCAAACCGCGTATATTGCCGCAGCAATTTCGATCATTTGCAGAATCGCTAGCGTCAAAAACGCAATTAGGCAATCACGCAACGCATGAACCGCCCGATTCGACCGCTTCCCAAGACGCAGCCGATTTCGGATTTGATGCCGAAGCTGCTGCAACGGCTCGCCGCGCTGCGCGACACCACCACTCTGATCCGGGAAAAGACCGGATTCGGCGTCTTCGGCTGGAGCTTCTTCATCTGCGTCGGCCTACCGACCTTTATCGCCGCCGTTTATCTTACTTTGATGGCCTCGCGCCAGTATGTTGCCGAAGCACGATTTGCCGTGCGTACCGCCGTCGAGATCAATGCCGCTAGTGGGGCAGATCCTCTATCGCTGTTTGCCGCACTGAACAGTTCCAGCTCGACCATGCAGGACGCTTTTATTGTGGCGGATTACATTCGGAGCCGAAGCATTATCGAAGATCTCGGCGGAGCAAACGTCGTCCATGCGATTTATTCCCGGCCGCAGATCGATTGGTTTTCCCGGCTGTCGCGCACCACCACGTTCGAACGCGTCTGGAAATACTGGAAGCGAAAGATTGACGTGACGATCGATACGCCGACCGGGATCATCACGCTTGAGGCCTATGCATATACGCCGGAAGACGCAAAACGTCTCGCTGAACTGATTCTGCAGAAGAGCGAGCAACTGGTGAACCAGATTTCGGAACGAAGTCGGGCGGATGCGCTTCACCGGGCCGATGCTGAAGTGCAACTCGCGCAGGATCGGGTCAAAGACGCACGCGAAGCGTTGCTTGAGTATCGCAACCGCACCAATATTCTTAATCCCGAGCAAAGCGCGACGTCGCTGGGCAAAATGGTCGCCGAACTCATCCTTGAAAAGATCAAGATTGAAAACGAAATGGCGGCCGCCAGCGGTTCTTTGTCGGCCGACGCGCCCACCACCCAGATTAATCGCGCCCGGCTCGCCAATCTCGATACCCAGATCAAAGGCTTGCAGGAGAAAATGACCAGCGAGCGGCAGAACTCGGCGCTGTCGGAGCAGATTGCGGGTTATGAGGAACGCGCACTGAAGCAGCAATTTGCCGAAAAGCTCTATGAAATCGCGCAAGCGAGTTATGAGCGGGCGCGGGAAGAGCAGGAGAAGCAGCAGCTTTACTTTGTCAATATTGTGCGGCCAACCTTGCCCGAAGAGAACGCTTATCCGCGCCGCTTCACCGATACCGCACTTATCTTTGCCGTGTGCCTGGTATTATGGAGCATGATCGCTTTGATGGTCGCGGCTATCCGCGATCACATGGAATAACCGCTATTTGCCTGCTTCCTTCCCATGCATACCCAGCTCATTCGCCTTGACCGGTAAATCCGAGGACAAAGGCGATGCAATTTCACGTCGATCAAGATAGCGGCTCGACAATTTCCGGCTGGGTGGTGCCGGATAATCCGGGCGCGGTACCCCAGCTTCTGGTGTCGATAAACGGCGGCCAAACCGTCTCGGTCAAAGCCGGTCACATGCGTCCCGATATCAAGGCTCTCGGGCTGCATCGCACCGGCCTGGTTGGCTTTGGTATTGACGAGCGTAATTGTCCCGGACTTACCGCGGCACCGAGCGTGCGGATCTGGGAAAAGGAATCGCAAGCGTTGGTCTACGGCCGTTTCGATCCGGCGCACCATATCGAGCTGAAAGTTCTGTATTACGAGCTGAGCGTCATGCCGCAAACGCGCCTGACGGCAAACCTGCAGAGACATTTTGCCATGCCGTATGAGGCGGTCGAGCGTTATTCATTCGATACATTGTATGCCATCATCAATAATCAATCCGGCAAGTCGATCTATCTTGGTGGCCGGCCGCACTTCAAACGATATCAACATCTGCTGGCGGATC
>JASHSY010000243.1 GCA_030040825.1 Xanthobacteraceae bacterium | reverse complement strand
GGCCGGGCGCTTAAGGATGGCGATATCGTCGTCTACGAATCCACGGTTTATCCCGGCGCAGTAGAAGAGGACTGCGCACCCGTACTCGAACTCAACTCCGGCCTGAAGGCAGGGCGCGATTTCACCCTTGGTTACTCGCCGGAGCGGATCAATCCGGGCGACAAGGAACATCGCTTCGAAACCATCACCAAGGTGGTCAGTGCGCAGGATGAGCGGACTTTGGAAATTATCGCCGACGTTTATGGTTCCGTGGTCAAGGCCGGTATCCATCGCGCGCCGTCGATCAGGGTCGCCGAAGCGGCAAAGGTGATCGAGAATACCCAGCGCGATCTTAATATCGCTTTCATGAATGAGTTGTCCGCCGTATTCGCGCGCATGAATATCGATACCGGCGATGTGTTGGCGGCGGCGGCGACCAAATGGAATTTTCTGAAGTTTTATCCCGGCCTGGTCGGTGGGCACTGCATCGGTGTCGATCCGTACTATCTGACGCACCGCGCGGAAAAGGCAGGCTATGAGCCACAAGTGATTCTGGCGGGCCGCCGCATCAATGACAGTGTCGGCCGGCGCATCGCAAACGAATGTGCGCGTCGGCTGGGCAAACGCAACGGCGGCGAAACCGTTACAGTTCTCGGTCTGACGTTTAAGGAAAACGTGCCCGACACGCGCAACTCCAAAGTGGCGGATATTGTAAGCGAGTTGGGCTCACTTAATTTCGGCCTGCAGGTGCACGATCCGCTCGCCGACCCGGACGACGTCAAGCGAGAATACGGTATCGAGCTTGCCGCGCTGGATACGCTGCGGCCTGCCGATGCGGTGATCTTTGCCGTCGCTCACGATTTCTACGTGCGAGGTGGGTGGCCATTCATCATGAAGCTGCTGAAGAAGCAGCGCGGCGTGGTGCTCGACGTCAAATCGCAGCTTGACCGGTGCCAGAAGCCCGCGGGTGTTGACCTTTGGCGGTTGTGATGCCGGGCCGCAGCAAATAAATGTCGAACGTTCCGATTTTGGTCACCGGGGCGGCGGGTTTCATCGGCTTTCATCTCGCGCACCGGTTGCTTGAGAACGGCCACGCCGTGATCGGCGTCGACAATGTCAATGCTTATTACGATCCGCGCTTGAAAGAGGCGCGGCTCGATGTGTTGCGCCGTTTCGATGCGTTCAAGTTTCACCGGCTCGATCTCGCAGACACGGTTGCGACTCACGCGCTTTTCGCCGAGCAGAATTTCGGTCCGGTGGTCCATCTGGCCGCGCAGGCCGGCGTGCGCTACTCGCTGGAGAATCCGCACGCCTATGGTGAAGCCAATCTTGCGGGATTCCTCAACGTGCTGGAGGGTTGCCGCGCGCGCAAGACCCCACATCTGATTTATGCGTCGTCGAGTTCGGTTTACGGCGCCAATACGCAGTTGCCGTTCTCCGTGCACGACAACGTGGATCACCCGTTGAGCCTTTATGCAGCCACCAAGAAAGCCAACGAAGCGATGGCGCACGCCTATTCTTATCTCTATGGGCTGCCGGCCACCGGGTTGCGGTTTTTCACGGTTTACGGTCCGTGGGGGCGTCCGGACATGGCGATGTGCATCTTTGCCAAGGCGATAATCGAAGGCCAGCCGATTAAATTGTTCAATCAGGGCCGCATGCAGCGCGACTTCACTTACATCGACGATGTTATCGAGGCGGTCGAACGGATCATCGGCCGGCCTCCTGCAAAGCGTACTGATGCTTCCAATGCCGTCCCCGATCCGGCGAAAAGTGCCGTTGCGCCATGGGCCGTCTACAATATCGGCAACAACAAGACGGTAGAAGTCTCTCATGTTGTCACGCTTCTGGAACAAGAACTTGGCCGTAAGGCCAAAATCGAATTGGCGCCGATGCAGCCTGGCGACGTGCCGGCGACCTGTGCCGATGTCGACGATCTGATGCGCGAATTCGGTTTTCGCCCGGCGACGACTATCGAGCACGGCATCGCGAAATTTATCGCCTGGTTCCGCGACTATCACGCGCCCGCGAAGTGAGGCTCGGGTTCATGTGGTCAGCCAATCAGCGTTCTCACCTTGTCGAGCTCGAAGCCGAGAGCATCCACATCATGCGCGAGGTCACGGCGCAATTCACCAAACCGGTGCTGCTTTATTCGATCGGCAAGGATAGTTCCGTGCTGCTTCATCTCGCCATCAAAGCGTTCTGGCCGTCAAAGCCGCCGTTTCCGCTGTTGCATGTGGATACGACGTGGAAGTTCAAAGAAATGATCGCCTTTCGCGATCGCCGTGTGGCCGAGCTAGGTCTCGACTTGATCGTCCACACCAATCATGACGGCCTGCAGTCCGGGATCAATCCCTTCACCCACGGCTCCGCCGTCTATACCGACGTCATGAAGACCGAGGCGCTCAAACAAGCACTTGATAAGTATGAGTTTGACGCGGCTATCGGCGGCGCACGGCGTGACGAGGAAAAAAGTCGGGCAAAAGAGCGTGTGTTTTCATTCAGGTCCGCTACTCACCGTTGGGATCCGCGAAACCAACGGCCCGAGCTGTGGAAACTCTACAACGGCCGCGTACAGAACGGCGAGAGCGTTCGCGTCTTCCCGCTTTCCAATTGGACGGAGCTTGACGTGTGGCAATATATAATGAGCGAGAATATCCCGATCGTTCCGCTCTATTTTGCCAAGCCGCGGCCCGTGGTCGAGCGCAACGGTTGCCTCATTATGGTCGACGACGAGCGCATGCGGTTTCATCCCGGTGAAAAGGCAGAAACGCGCTGGGTCCGGTTCCGGACATTAGGATGTTACCCGTTGACCGGCGGGATCGAAAGCCGGGCGCAGACGCTGTCTGAGATTCTGCGCGAAACGATGACCGCCAGCACGAGCGAGCGCCGCAGCCGCGTCATCGATCATGACCAGGATGCGTCCATGGAGCGCAAGAAGCAGGCCGGATATTTCTAATGCATGCCGCCGGTTCGACAGGTGCAGTCATGGAGCGGGCTTTCGGGTCGGCGACCGGCGGCGGATTGCTGCGGCTATTGACTTGCGGCTCGGTTGACGACGGCAAGTCGACGCTGCTCGGCCGCCTCTTGTTCGATTGCCGGCTTCTATACGAGGATCAGCTGGCGGCGCTGACATCCGATACGTCACGGTATGGAACGACCGCCGCGGGCGAACTCGACCTTGCGTTGCTGTTCGACGGACTGGAGGCAGAGCGCGAGCAGGGAATCACCATCGACATCGCGTATCGTTATTTCTCGACGGCCCGCCGCAGTTTCATTGTCGCCGATGCGCCCGGCCACGAGCAATATACGCGCAACATGGCGACGGCCGCGTCCACGGCGGAGCTTGCCGTGCTGCTGGTTGACGCGCGCAAGGGCTTGCTGACCCAGACTTTACGGCACAGTTACATCGCCACGCTGATGGGAATCCGGCACGTTGTGCTTGCCGTCAATAAGATGGATCTCGTCGACTGGGATCGGGCCGCATTCGACGCGATTGCCGCCGGCTACCGCAAGTTTGCCGCTGACATTGGTCTGGTCGACGTGACGTGTGTCCCGATCTCTGCTTTGCGCGGCGACAATGTCGCTGCCGCCGGCGCATCGATGCCCTGGTATACCGGCCCGACACTGCTATCGCATCTCGAATCAGTCGAAATCGCGCGCGAGCGCGAAGCCAAGCCGTTTCGCCTTCCGGTGCAGTGGGTGAACCGGCCGGATCAACATTTCCGCGGTTATAGTGGAACCGTTGCGAGCGGTACGGTGAAACCGGGGGACCGCGTGGTCGTACTGCCGTCAGGTCAGATCACGCAGATCGCGCGTGTCGTCACCATGGGCAAGGATCTGGAGTGCGCCGGCGCAGGGGACGCGGTAACGCTGACCGTCCGCTCCGATCTCGATATCGCGCGAGGTGACGTCATCGCGGCGGAAAACTCGCGTCCGGTCGTAGCCGAACAATTCGCGGCGCACGTCATCTGGATGGGCGATGAGCCGATGTTGCCCGGGCGTTCCTATCTGATAGCCTGCGGAACGGCTCTCGTGCGCGGCCAGGTCACCGAACTGAAGTATCAGATCAACGTCAACACGCTCGAGCATTTGGCCGCCAAGCATCTCGATCTCAACGAGATTGGATTTTGCAACATTGCGCTGGATCGGCCGATTCCGTTCGATCCTTATTCGGAAAATCGCGATACCGGCGGATTCATCCTGATCGATCGTGTAAGCAATGCCACTGTGGCCTGCGGGATGATTGCATTTCCGTTGCGGCGGGCCACCAACATCCATTGGCAGGCGCTTAAGATCGAAAAGTCCGCCCGCGCGGCATTGAAGCAGCAGAAGCCATGCGTGTTGTGGTTCACCGGACTTTCAGGAGCTGGCAAATCCACCGTCGCCGACCTTCTGGAACAGATGCTGCACCGCCTCGGCCGGCATACTGTCCTGCTCGACGGCGACAATGTGCGCCACGGCCTTAATCGCGATCTTGGCTTTACTGACGAGGATCGCGTCGAGAACATTCGGCGCGTCGCTGAGGTCGCCAAGCTGATGGTTGAAGCCGGCTTGATTGTGTTGGTTAGCTTCATTTCGCCTTTCCGCAGCGAACGGCGGGTGGCGCGGGACTTGGTTGGTCCGGACGAGTTTGTCGAAATCTACGTCGACACGCCGCTGGATATATGTGAGGCGCGCGATCCCAAGGGTCTCTACAAGCTGGCGCGCAGCGGTAAACTTCCCAATCTTACCGGTATTGGCAGTCCCTATGAGCCTCCGGAACGTGCCGACATCGTTCTCGCCGGCGCTTCCGAGCCGGCGGCGCAATTGGCGGAGAAGATCCTCGACGTTTTGAAGCAAAAGAGCATCATTTGATTCGTCTTGGCGCACAACTCCGGCGCGATTGAACGAGGGCTCGTAGGAGATTTAATTCATGACCAAAGCGGTCCTCGGCATCATCGGCGGTTCCGGCATTTACGATCTGCCGGGGCTGACGAACGCGCAAACCAAGACCATCAACAGTCCATGGGGCCAGCCGTCGGCGGCGCTGCTCACCGGCGAGATTGCCGGCCTTCCGATCGTGTTTCTATCGCGGCACGACAAGGGTCACCGGCTGTCGCCGACCGACATCAATTATCGCGCCAATATCGACGTACTTAAGCGCGCGGGTGTGACCGACCTCATTTCACTGTCGGCCTGCGGTTCGTTCAAGGAGCACCTGCCACCCGGCACCTTTGTTCTGGTCGATCAGTTCGTCGATCGCACGCATGCCCGCGCCGCCTCCTTCTTCGGCACCGGCTGCGTCGCCCATGTCTCGATGGCCCATCCGGTTTCGCCGCGGCTGCGCATCCACCTAGCCGAAGCGGCGCTGGCCGAAGGCATCGATGTCGTGCGCGATGGCACTTATGTGTGTATCGAAGGCCCGCAATTCTCCAGCCTGGCCGAAAGTCTGACCTACAAGAATCTCGGATATTCGGTCATCGGCATGACCAACCTTCCGGAAGCCAAGCTCGCACGCGAGGCGGAGATTTGCTACGCTACGGTCGCGATGGTGACCGACTTCGACTGCTGGCATCCCGATCACGACGCCGTCACCGTCCAGGACATTATCAAGGTGCTGCTCGCCAACGCGGAGAAAGCCAAGCGTCTGGTGGCGCGGCTTGCGCGCGATTTTCCGCGCGAGCACGAGGCGTGCCCGATCGGCTCCGACCGGGCGCTCGACAATGCGCTGATTACCGCGCCGGAGGCGCGCGATCCTGTGCTGCTGAAAAAGCTCGATGCCATTGCCGGTCGCGTGTTGCACCGTGACATGGCCACGGGATGACCCTTGCCGGCGATTTGGTTGCGTGAGTGCTGATGATT
>JASHSY010000242.1 GCA_030040825.1 Xanthobacteraceae bacterium | reverse complement strand
TTGTTCGGCCGCTCGACGATTTTAGGAACGACCTGAACATCGAACCGCCCGTTGCGGTGATACACTTCAATAATGCGCTGGACGTCGGCCTGCACGGTGGCGCGCGACAGCGTGCCGCGCGCTTTCGACTGGATTTCCTGCTGCAGCTGTTCGTCTTTAATCTTGTTATTGCCTTCGAATGCGACGCGGTCGATGACCGCGGCTTCCACCACCGTCACGACCAACTTGCCGCCCGACTGCGAAATATGGATGTCCTGAAACAAACCCGAGGCATAGAGCGCCTTGAGCGCGCTATCGATCTTGGCAGCATCGATGCGCTCGCCGGGCCCAACTTTGAAGTAGGAGCGGATAGTATCGGCTTCGACGCGGCGGTTGCCCTCCACCACGATGGAATTCACGGCTACGCTTCCCGGCGCAGTCTGCGCGAGCGCAGTCCCCGACCCGACGCCCGCCACCAAGGCGAGGAGCAAGCCGGCCACGACAAGCCCTCGTCTTACCCAAACACACATCTTCATTCGCAAAGCGCCCTTACTACCCCCGTGGCCGCCCTCAGGGCGGGTTGCTCGTAGTCTCCCTCAGCTTACGTCTCAAACGGTGACAATACTCCCCGCAGTGGCTCAGCGCCCTGAATCGGCCCCTGTCTCCCCCCTGGAGGGGAGCCGGTTTCCGGTGTCGCCTCAGGACGTTGTCAGATGGACGATGTCATTAAAAGTTGCAAATATCATCAACATCAAGACAATCGCGAGGCCAATACGGAAACCCACTTCCTGGGCCTTTTCTGATAGCGGCCGGCCCCGTACTCCTTCGATCAGGTAGAACAAAAGGTGACCGCCGTCGAGCAGCGGTATCGGGAAAAGGTTTAAGAGCCCGATCGAAATGGACAACACGGCAGCCAGCTGAATTAACGGGACAAAGCCGAAGCTCGCCACTTGGCCCGACATTTGCGCAATACGGATCGGGCCGCCAAGTTGATTCGCCGCTTCGCGACCGGCGATGACCCCGCCGATGTAACGCATAGTCCGGTCGATGACCGACCATGTTTCCCCGACGCTCATCGAGACTGCCTGCGCCGGACCAACCACGTGCAGTTTCAAATCTTCCGGCGCCATCGAGCGGCTGATGCCGAGAATCCCGATGCGCTCCACGTTACCGAAGTTGTCCTTGACCTCTTTGAGAGCCGGGGTCGCATGCAGTACGGTGCGGGCGCCGTCGCGCTCGACTGTGATCGTAAGTGTCTCGTTGGCGCTGCCGCTGACGACTCGCTGCATCTCGGCGAAATTATCGATGTCATGCCCGTCAATGGCGACCACGACATCGCCGGGCTTAAATCCCGCCTCTGATGCGGCACTGCCGGGCTGAACGGCATCGACGCGAGCGCTCATGGTCGGCTTGCCGTAGAGCATGAACACTGCGGCAAAGATCACGATCGCCAACGCAAAATTCGCGAGCGGTCCGGCGACAACGATCGCCGCCCGCTTGATGACTGGCTGGAAAATGAAACTTTGCGACCGCTCTTGCGCGTTCATTCCCGCAAGGCTGGCCGTATCGGGGGCGCTGGCAGCGTTCTCGTCACCAAAAAATTTGACGAAGCCGCCAAGCGGAATCGCGGAGATTTTCCACCGGGTGCCGTAGCGATCATTAAATCCGACGATTTCGGGTCCAAAGCCGATCGAGAACACCAGGATGCGTACGCCACACCAGCGCGCGACTAAGAAGTGACCGAGTTCGTGGAAAAACACGACCAAGCTGAGCACGAACAAAAAGGGAATGACGTACCCGACAAAGCCGCCGCCGAGCGCGTGCAAATGCGACAATACGAACGACCCCATAACGTTGCCTGCCCCGCCCACGGATTCCCCAACCAGTGTTAACGCTACGATGCCATTGCGGCAATTTCGGGCAAGAGGTCAGCGGCTAACCTTCTTGCATTATGGTCAATAGCGAGCGCGTCCTCGACGGATTGTGGCTCGGCCATTGCGCCTTGGCGCTCGGCAGCGTCGAGTGTGGCCTCGACCAGCGCGGGAATACCGCCAAATCCTAACTTGCGGTCGATGAATTCACGTACCGCGATTTCGTTCGCGGCGTTGAGGATTGTCGGCGCGGCTCCGCCGACAGCGAGCGCCCGGCGGGCGAGTGCCAGTGCCGGAAACCGGATCGGATCGGGCTCCTCGAACGTCAATGTGGCGAGGCGGGCAAGATCAAGCCGCGCAGCCGGGGTGCCCATGCGCACCGGCCAGGCGAGGCAATGCGCGATTGGGATGCGCATGTCGGGGGAGCCAAGCTGCGCGACGACCGAGCCGTCGCGATATTCCACTAAACCGTGAATGACCGATTGTGGGTGCACGACCACGTCGAGCGCTTCGGGCGGCAGCGTGAACAGGTGATGGGCCTCGATGAGTTCAAGGCCCTTATTCATGAGCGTGGCGGAGTCGATGGTAACTTTCTGACCCATCGTCCAGGTCGGATGCTTGAGGGCTTGCTCGAGCGTCACCTGGCGGATCGCTTCCGGCCGCCAAGTCCGGAACGGCCCTCCGGATGCAGTTAAGATGATGCGGCGAACGTCCTCCCGACGGCCGGCGCCAAGCGCCTGAAAAATCGCATTGTGTTCCGAATCGACCGGCAAAACGCGTGCGCCGGCGGCGGCGGCTTGGCGCATAAAAAGCGCGCCAGCGCAGACGAGGCATTCCTTATTGGCGAGGGCAACGGTTGCACCGCGTTCTGCAGCGGCGAGCGTCGGTTTCAGGCTGGTAGCGCCGGTGATCGCGGCCATTACCCAATCGGCGGGCCGCAAGGCCGCTTCGACCATCGCGTCGACGCCAGCGCCGGCCTCAATCCCGGAGCCTGACAATGCGTCTTTAAGCGCGCCGTATGCTGCAGGATCGGCAACGGCCGCAAAGCGAGCGCCGAGTTCGCGCGCAAGCCGGGCCAGCGCCTCCGCATTGCGATGCGCAGTGACCGCTTCGACGCGGTAACGGCCGGGCTCCTGGCGTAGCAGATCGACAGTGCTCGAGCCGATCGAGCCGGTAGCGCCCAACAACGTGACCGACCGCGGTACCGGCGAAAGTTCAACGCGCGCAAGGGGCTGGCTTTGCTTCATCGGTTCACCATACCAGCAAGCCCGTCCCGGGCGAACCCACTCCCGCGTGCCAAACGCCGATCAACGCGGCCGCCAGGGCGGCAGCGATATAGCCGTCGAGCCGGTCCATCAGCCCGCCATGACCGGGAATGAGCTGGCTGGCATCCTTTGCGCCAAATTGCCGCTTCACGGCGGATTCGAACAAATCGCCGATTTGGGACAGCACGGAGAGTGACAATGCCATAATCCCGACAATCCCAAGCTTGGCCGTCCCCGCGGCATAGGCAACGGCTATGCCGGCGGCAACCCCTCCGATCGTTCCCCCAATGGCCCCCGACCAAGTCTTTTTCGGACTGACGGCCGGCCACAGCAAGGGACCGCCGATCAGTCGTCCGAAGAAGTAGGCAAAAATATCAGTAATCCAAACAGTTGCGAAGAGAAAATAAAGTGCCGTAAGACCCCAATTCGGGTCATTTCGTACGAGGATCGACGGCAGCAGCGCGGCACCAGCATAGACAACGCCACCTGCCGCCCAACCTGCCGGGTCAAGACTCTCATCCTCACGCGGCCACGCGACGATCACCAACGCCGCAAGCATGGCCTCGGCCAGGACGACACCCACCGCAGCGCTTGCCAAACCGAAGCCCGCAAGAATGCCGGCTATCAGCAGTCCAGCTGCGCCCGGAACGAACACCCGCGCCTCGGCACGGCCGGCGGCAAGCGACGTCCATTCCCACAGGATGCCGCCGGCAACTGCTATGCAAACCACCACAAAAAGCCACCCGCCAATGTAGGTCGCGATCAGCGCAATCGGGACTAGGACGGCCGCCGAGGCGGCACGGGTTCGCAGGTTGCTTTCGCCGCGTGCCTTGCCGGCGCGGCCGTCGCGTTGGTTGGCTGCAGTCACGTTTGCTGATCAGGTCGCGCCGGTCGCGGCCAATCCGCCGAAGCGGCGCTCACGGCGGCGGTATTCCACAATCGCGCCTTCAAGCGCGGCGCGGTCGAAATCGGGCCAGTTGATCGGCAGGAAAACGAGTTCGCTGTAAGCGGCCTGCCAGAGCAGAAAATTCGACATCCGCTGTTCGCCGCTGGTGCGGATAATCACGTCGGGATCGGGAATGTCGGGAGCGTGCAAATAACTGGCCATGCGCTCCGGCGTTATCTCGGCGGCCGACAACCGGCCCTGCGCCACATCGACGGCAAGTCGCTGCGCCGCCAGCGCGATCTCCTGGCGCGCCCCGTAGTTAAAGGCAACGACCAGCGTCAGCCCGTCGTTACCACGTGTGAGGTCTTCGGCTTCCTGCAGCAACAGGCAAATGTCGCGATCAAGGCCTTCGCGCTCGCCGATGACGCGCACCCTCACATTGCTGTTGTGCAATTCGGCCAGGTCGTTGCGGATGAAGCGGCGCAGCAGCGCCATCAGGTCGCTGATCTCCGACGGCGGACGCGACCAATTCTCCGAGCTGAAGGAGAAGATCGTCAGAACGGAAATGCCGAGGTCGGCCGCCGCGCGCACGGTCCGGCGCAAGGCTTCCACGCCGCGGCGGTGGCCTTCGACCCGCGGCAATCCGCGCGCCGCCGCCCAACGTCCGTTGCCATCCATGATGATAGCGACGTGGCGCGGTACATCGAAGCTGTCGCCTCCTTGCAGAAGCGGCGCCCGTTCCTGTTCTCTCGATCGGGCCGGATCGCTCAAACGGTCATGATCTCCTTTTCCTTGCCGGCCAGAAGCCTGTCGACCTCGCCGATGGTGGCGTCGGTCGCTTTCTGCACCTCACCGGAATGACGTTCGTGCTCATCCTCACTGATCTTGTGGTCTTTTTCGAGCTTCTTGAGGAGATCGAGACCATCGCGACGGACGTGGCGGACCGCGACGCGTGCGGCTTCGCAGTACTTATGCGCGAGTTTGACGATTTCACGTCGCCGCTCCTCGTTCATTTCCGGAACGCGGAGCTTTATGACCTGCCCTTCTGTCGAAGGCGTCAACCCAAGATTGGCGGCTGAGATCGCCTTTTCGATCGGATGGATCATCGAGCGGTCCCAAACCTGGACGTTGAGCAGCCGCGGCTCCGGAACCGCGATGGTAGCGAGCTGATTGAGCGGCATGTGGCTGCCGTAGGCCTCGACCTGCAGATGTTCGAGCAGGCCGCTTGATGCCCGCCCGGTGCGCAAGCCGGCCAGCTCCTGCTTGAGCGCAGCTATCGCACCCTGCATGCGACGCTTGATGTCATTCATGTCGAATGTCGTCGGTGCCATGGCACCCTCCGCGATCCGGCGGCCGTTTTCCCCATCAGGCGGTCAGCCGACGGTGGTGAAGTGACCTTTTCCGCGTAAGACGGTTTCGATCGCGCCTGTGTTGCGGATCGAGAAAACGATGATAGGCATTCGGTTCTCCCGGGCAAGCGCGAACGCTGTCGCGTCCATGATTTTCAGGTTGCGGTCGAGCGCTTCCTGGTGATCAAGTCGCTCGTAGCGTTTGGCTTGCGGATCCTTCTTCGGATCGGCGGTGTAAACGCCGTCGACGTCGGTGGCCTTGAGCACCGCGTCACATCCCATCTCGGCGGCGCGCAAGACAGCAGTCGTATCGGTGGTGAAATACGGGTTGCCGGTTCCGCCGGCGAACACGATGATCCGCCCGTCTTCCAAGTGTCGCAGCGCGCGCTGCCGCTCATAAGTCTCACACACCTGTGGCATCGCCAACGCCGACATGGTGCGTGCGCTCACGCCGGCGCGCTCGATCGCGGTTTCCAGGACCAGCGCGTTCATCACCGTAGCCAGCATGCCCATCGAATCCGCGGTCGGCCGCGAAAGGCCGTCTTGGGAAATCTGCGCCCCGCGCAAGATGTTGCCGCCACCGACTACGACGCCGACCCCGATGCCGAGCTTATGGGCGGCGACGAGATCGGCAGCGAACCCGTCGATGGTCGGCTGGTGGATGCCGAACGTCTCAGACCCACTGAGGGCCTCGCCGGAGAGCTTGACGATCACCCGTCGGTAATTCGACCTCGCCATCGCGCCGTTCCGCCCCTCGCCGCCGCTTCGATGCGGCGACTGACCATGCTTTAGTGGGTGCCCGCCAGCGCGGCAACTTCGCCGCCGAAATCTCCACTGGGACGGTCAATCCCTTCACCGAGCGCATAACGCACGAAACCGCCGATTTTGATTGGCGCGCCGACCTTCGATTCGGCTTCCTTCAACGCTTGGGCCACCGTCTTCTTGTCGTCGAAAATGAAACCCTGATCGAGCAGGCAAACCTCCTTGTAAAAAGTCTTGAGCCCCGACTCGACGATCTTGTCGATGACATTAGCGGGTTTGCCTTGGGCTTTGAACTTCTCCGCCAGCACATTCTTCTCGCGCTCGACGGTAGCGGCGGCCAGGCCGGACGGGTCGATTGCCTGGGGATTGGCCGAAGCCACATGCATTGCCACCATGCGGCCAAACGCCTTGAGCGCGTCGGCGTTGCCGGCAGATTCCAGCGCGACGATCACGCCGATCCGGCCTAGACCATCGCTCACCGAATTATGCACGTAGCTCGCCACCGCACCTTTGCCGACCGACAAACCGGCGGCGCGGCGCAACGTCATGTTTTCACCGACCTTGGCAATGGTTTCGTTGATCGCATCGGCGACGCTGCGACCGCCGACATGAGCAGCGAGAATCTTGTCGACATCGGCGCCGGCCGTCATCGCGACATCGGCGATCATCTTGACCAGGCCTTGAAATAGATCATTACGCGCCACGAAGTCAGTTTCGGAATTGACTTCGACGACAATGCCTTTGTCGGCCGTTAGCGCAACGCCGATCAGACCCTCGGCGGCGACGCGCCCGGCCTTCTTTGCGGCCTTGGCCAGTCCCTTTTTGCGCAGCCAGTCGACCGCGGCCTCGAGATCGCCGCCGGATTCGCCGAGCGCGGCCTTGCAATCCATCATTCCGGCTCCGGTTTTGTCGCGGAGCTCTTTCACCATGCTCGCGGAGATATTCGCCATTTTTGTTGGTCCTTATCGTTCATCGTCATTGCGAGCGAAGCGAAACGATCCAGACTTGGAAATGGAGCTGGATTGCTTCGTTCGCTATGCTCCTCGCAATGACGGCGCCGTGGTTTGAGCCCCTACTCCGCCTCGGTCGCCACCTGCTCCTTCGCCCGCGCGATCCAGCCTTCGACCCGGCCCGGCAACCCGACCTCTTCGCCGATCTTGTGTGCGGCAACAGGCGAAAGCTCGGCGATCTGCCAGACGTGGAAAATGCCGAGATCGTTGAGCTGTTTTTCAATCGCCGGCGATACGCCGGGAAACTTCTTGAGATCGTCGGCGACGCCGCGCGGTCCGGATAGCGGCGCAAAGCCGAGCTTGTCGGTTTCGCTCGGCAGCTCTTCGGCGGCCGGCGGCTCGGCCAGCGCGCCGACGTCGATGCGCTCGCCCTGGCCGCGGGAAATTCCATCGATGACCGCCTTGGCGACGAGATCGCAGTAAAGCGTGATGGCGCGACTTGCGTCGTCGTTACCCGGAACGACGTAGGTGATGCCATCCGGGTCGCAATTAGTGTCGACCACGGCGGCAACCGGTACGTTGAGCCGGCGCGCCTCCTTGATTGCGATGTCTTCCTTGTTGGTGTCGATCACGAACACCAGGTCGGGAAGCCCACCCATGTCCTTGATGCCGCCGAGTGCGCGGTCGAGCTTGTCGCGCTCACGCTGCAGCGTCAGCCGTTCCTTCTTGGTGTAGCCTTGCGCCTCGTTTGACGAGAGCATCTCGTCGAGTGCGCGCAGCCGTTTGATCGAATTCGAGACGGTCTTCCAGTTGGTCAGCGTACCGCCGAGCCAGCGCGAATTGACATAGTACTGCGCTGAGCGTTTTGCCGCCTCGGCGATCGCATCCTGCGCCTGGCGTTTGGTGCCGACGAACAGGATGCGTCCGCCGCGCGCCACCGTGTCGCTGACCGCCTGCAAGGCGCGGTGCAACATCGGCACGGTTTGCGTCAGATCGACGATATGGATGTTGTTGCGGGTGCCGAAGATGTACTCAGCCATCTTCGGATTCCAGCGGTGGGCCTGATGGCCGAAGTGAACGCCAGCCTCTAGCAGCTGGCGCATGCTGTAGTCGGGCAGCGCCATTATGGTTCTCCGGTTGATCCGCCGCGGACCGATGAGTCCTCACCTTGCGGCGGGACACCGGACGGCTGTCGAGGCCAAGGTCCGCGTGTGAAGTTGCCGGGCTTATATAGGGTGCTCCGGCCGGGCGCAATAAGGACAGCGCTTTCGGCTAGAGCGCCTCGACCGTCACCACCCCCGACACCGCCTTGATGGCGCCGGCGATCTGCGGGGATACCTTAAACCGCCCCGGCAGCTTGATCTCGACCTCGTTGCCGTTACCGAGCATCAGGACGACGCTGACCTCGCCGTCGCCCGCCTCATTGCCGTTACGGCTCGGCGACAGCCGGATCGGCTCAAGCCTTTTGGCCACTCCCTCGATCGGTGCATCATCGCGCAGGAACACGCGCAGGCCCTTCTGCGTCTTTGCCGCGGCCTGATCGAGCGGCTCGGCAGTCTGGATGCGTGCGCGCACTTCATCGCCCTGAACCTCGGCGGTGAGGAACAACATCACCGCGGTACCCGGCTCGAGCAGGTCGCGATATTGCGCCAATCCCTCGGCGAACAACACCGCCTCGTAATGGCCGCTCGGATCGGAAAGCCCGATGATCCCCATTTTGCTGCCGTTCTTGGTCCGCCGCTCGGTGCGCACCACCACGGTGCCCGCCACGCGGCCGGCGCCGGCACCGGCTTTGACCGCGCGGGTAAACTCGGACCACGATTGCACGCGCAGCCGTTTGAGCGCGGCGGCATAATCGTCGAGCGGATGGCCGGAGAGGAAAAATCCGATCGCCTCAAACTCGCGTTGCAGCCGTTCTGCCGGCAACCAGGGCTCAACCGCAGGAAGCATGATCGGCGCCGGCGCCGCCGCCCCGCCGAAGAGTTCCGATTGCCCGATCGCCGCGTCCTCATGGGCGCGTTGCGCGGTGGCCAGCATCGCATCGACCGCGGCAAAGGCCCGCGCGCGGTTTGCTTCAATAACGTCAAAGGCGCCGGCAGCGGCCAGGCTTTCCAGCACCCGCTTGTTGACGGTGCGCGGATTGATGCGGGCGGCGAAGTCGGCAAGTCCGGTGAACGGCCGCTCGCGCGCAGCGATGATGGCCTCGACGGCCTGACGGCCGACGCCGCGCAAAGCTGCCAGCGCATAATGGATGGTGTTGCCATCGACGTCGAACTCGACACCGGAGCGATTGATCGACGGCGGCTCGACTTTGATGGCGAGCCGCTCGGCCTCAGCGCGGAATTCGGCGAGCTTATCGGTGTCGCCCATGGCAAGCGTCATCGATGCGGCGAGAAACTCAACCGGATAATTCGCCTTCATGTACGCGGTCTGATAGGTCAACAACGCATACGGGGCCGAGTGCGATTTGTTGAAACCGTATTCCGCGAACTTGGCGCAGGTGTCGAAGATCGCCTCCGCATCGCCGCGGCCGATGCCGCGCTCGACCGCGCCGGAAATAAAGCTGTCGCGCTGCGACGCCATCTCCTTGCGGTCCTTCTTACCCATGGCGCGGCGCAGGATGTCTGCCCTGCCGAGGCTGTAGCCGGCGAGATCGCGCGCGATCTGTTGCACCTGTTCCTGATAGGTGATGATGCCGTAGGTCGCCCGCAGGATCGGCTCCAGTTTGGGATGCAGATAGTCGGTTCGCTCGTGACCGAGCTTGCGCGCACAATAGGTCGGGATGTTCGCCATCGGACCCGGCCGATAGAGCGCCACCAGTACGATCAGGTCTTCGAAACGATCCGGCCGCATGTCGACGAGCGCCCGCCGCATGCCCTGACTTTCAACCTGGAACACCCCAACCGTCTCGCCGCGGGCCAGGCATTCGAAGGTCTTGGCGTCGTCGAGCGGCAGATTGGAGAGGTCGATGTCGATGCCGCGCCTTTTCACCAGCTTGACCGCGAGGTCAAGCACGGTGAGCGTGGTCAGGCCGAGAAAGTCGAACTTCACCAGTCCCGCCGGCTCGACCCATTTCATATTGAATTGAGTCACCGGCATGTTGGATTTGGGATCGCGATAGAGCGGCACCAATTCGCTCAACGAGCGCTCGCCAATAACGATGCCGGCGGCATGGGTAGACGCGTGGCGGTGCAGGCCTTCGAGCCGTTGCGCGATATCGAAAGCGCGCCGGGTCACCGGATCGCGGTCACGCTCGGCTTGCAACCGCGGCTCGTCCTCGATCGCGCGCTTGAGCGTGACCGGATTCGCCGGATTTTGCGGCACCAGCTTGCACAGCTTATCCACTTGGCCGTAGGGCATTTGCAACACGCGACCTACGTCGCGCAGCACACCGCGCGCTTGCAGGGTGCCGAAGGTGATGATCTGGGCGACCCGGTCGCGGCCATACTTCCCCTGCACGTAATGGATCACCTCGTCGCGCCGCTCCTGGCAAAAATCGATATCGAAATCCGGCATCGAGACGCGCTCGGGATTGAGGAACCGCTCGAACAGGAGACCGAAACGGATGGGATCCAGATCGGTGATGGTGAGCGCGTAGGCGACCAGCGAGCCGGCGCCGGAGCCGCGGCCCGGCCCGACCGGTATGCCCTGCGCTTTGGACCACTGGATAAAATCGGCGACAATCAGGAAATAACCGGCATATTTCATGCGCGCGATGACGCCGAGCTCAAAATCGAGCCGTTCGTGATAGTCCTCCGCGGTATGGCCCTGCGCGACGCCATAACGCTCCAGCCGGCGTTCAAGTCCGATCTGCGCGGCGCGGCGTAGTTCGTCCGCCTCGTTGCCTTCCTGGGCGGAGAACCGCGGCAGGATCGGCGCCAGCGTGCGCGGACGGAATGCACATCGCTCGGCCACCTCGACGGTCGCGGCCAGCGCCTCCGGCAGATCGGCAAACAAGGAAGCCATCTCCGCGCGGGTCTTGAAGCGATGTTCCGGCGTGAGCGCGCGGCGTTCCCCATCCGCAATCAGCTTGCCTTCGGCGATGCATAGAAGCGCATCATGCGCCTCGTAATCCTCGCGCGTCGCGAAAAACGGTTCGTTGCTGGCAATCAGCGGCAGTCCGCGCGCGTAAGCAAGCTCGATCAACGCCGGCTCGGCTGCGCGTTCCGCCTCCATGCCATGCCGTTGCAGCTCGACATACAAGCGATCGCCGAACCGGCGCTGCAATTCCTCGCAGCGCGAAATCGCGAGCGCCCCTTGCCCGGCTACGATCGCAGCGTTGAATGGACCGTCAGGGCCGCCGCTTAGCGCGATCAATCCGCCGGTTTCGCCGTCAAGCCAATCCGTCTTGATGCGCGGTCGCTCGGTCTCGCCAGTATCGAGAAAAGCCCGCGAACATAGCCGCATCAGGCTGCGATAGCCGTCTTCCCGCGCCGCAAGCAGCACAATACGGGGGAAATTCCCGGCAACAGCCGCGCTGCGGCCATCCTGGTCGCCGAAATCGACGGCCAACGCACAGCCCACGATCGGCTGAATGCCGGCGGTCGCCAGCTTCTCCGAAAATTCGAGCGCGCCGAACATATTGTCGGTATCGGTCAACGCCAGCGCCGGCTGACGGTCTTTTTTCGCAAGCTCGGCCAGCCGCGCGATGGTCAGCGCGCCTTCCAGAAGCGAATAGGACGAATGGACGTGCAGATGCACGAATCCGGGTGAGGCGTTCGCGGCAGGCATACGGCTAGATACTCGCACTTGGCGATTCTACGAGTGGCGAGGATGCTGGATGGCAAGCGACAAAGTCCATCGGCGTCGGCGGTTGCACACAGCCGCGCACAGGCGGGTTGTTTCCATTCCGCCCGTTCGCAGGAACGCCCGCCACTCAGATGACGCCGAGCACCTGCGCCCAGACCGCAATCATCGCAAGGAATAGGCTGATCGACGTTAAAGCCATCGCCTCTTCGGCCACCGCGCGGACCATGAGAGACTCCTTAGAACAAAAGAGGAACATAGTTCTCTTATTGTTCCGGAGTCAAGGCCAAGG
>JASHSY010000241.1 GCA_030040825.1 Xanthobacteraceae bacterium | reverse complement strand
AGATCGTCGGGCGCGCCCGGCGGCGGCGCCACGGCGGCAGCGGACATGTTTTTGATGTCGCCGCCGGCGCAGAAGGTTCCGCCCGCGCCCCGCAACACCACGATGCGGACCGAGCGGTCGCCGGCGACGGCCGCAAACGTCGCCGCCATTTCGCGCACCATCTGCGAACTCAGGGCGTTGTGCTGCTCCGGCCGGTTGAGCCACAGATGCAGCACCGCGCCGCGCAAATCGAGCTTGATGTGCGAGGTCTGCGGTAAATCAGACATGACCAATCTTGTCGCCCGGCGCGTTTGATGTTCCCGGCAGTGTACCCATCAGCTTGCAGATGATGGTGAGCATGATCTCGTCGGCGCCACCGCCGATCGAACCCAGCCGGCCGTCGCGATAGGCGCGACTGACCGGCGTCTCGTTCATGTAGCCCATGCCGCCCCAATATTGCAGGCAGGAATCGGCAACCTCGCGGCGCAACCGTCCGGCCTTGAGCTTGGTCATGGAGGCAAGCCGCGTCACATCGGTGCCGGCGAGATAGAGTTCGCAGGCGCGATAGACCAGCGCGCGCAGGAGCTCGATCTCGGTCGAAAGCTCGGCCAGCCGGAAATGCACCACCTGATTGTCGAGGATCGACTTGCCGAATGCCTTGCGGTTGCCCGTGTATTCGATGGTCTGCTCAATCAGCCGCTCCATCGATTTCAAGTTGGCGGCGGCGGCCCACAACCGCTCTTCCTGGAATTGCATCATCTGATAGGTGAAGCCCTTGCCTTCTTCGCCGATCAGATAACGCTGCGGCACGCGCACATTGTCGAAGAAGATCTGCGCGGTATCGGAGGCCCGCATGCCGAGCTTGTCGAGCTTGCGGGCGATTTGCACTCCTTTAGTCTTCATCGGCAGGCAGATAAGCGACTTGTTCTTATGGACCGCCCCTTCCGACGTATTGGCGAGGAGGCACATCCAGTCCGCTTGCGTGCCGTTTGTGGTCCACATCTTGCCGCCGTTGATGACGTAATCGCCGCCGTCCTTGCGCGCGGTGGTTTTGATCGACGCCACGTCGGAGCCCGCGCCGACTTCGGAGACGCCGAGACAAGCGACAAAATCGCCGGCAATCGACGGCGTCAAAAACTCGCGCTTGAGCTCATCGCTGCCGAACCGGGCAAGCGCCGGCGTCGCCATGTCGGTCTGCACGCCGACCGCCATCGGCACGCTGCCGCTCGCTATATTGCCAAGTTCCTCGGCCATGACCATCGCGTAGGAGTAGTCGAGGCCCTGGCCCCCATACTCGACCGGCTTGTTGAGACCGAGGAAACCGAGATCGCCCATTTTCTTGAAAACCTCGTGGGCGGGAAAAATGCCGGCTTCTTCCCATTCATCCACATGCGGGTTGACCTCGGCCGCGATGAATTTTTGCAGGCTGCGGCGCAACTCCTCGTGCTCGGGCGTGAACAACATGGCGTTTCCTCTTTTACATCCGCCCGACGCCAAACGTATTGGATTGCAGCGGCCGGAGTTCGGCTTCACGGCAGATCGACAGGCAGAAGCCTAGCACCTTGCGGGTGTCGCGGGGATCGATCAGGCCGTCATCCCAAAGCCGGGCGGTAGCGTAGAACGCGGTCGATTCATCTTCCATGCGCTTGACGATCGATTGCTCCATCGCCCCAAGCTTGGCCTTGTCTACCGGCTTACCCTCGCGCTTGAGCTTCTCCTCGGTGACGATAGCCATGACCTTGGCCGCCTGCTCGCCGCCCATGACGGCGATGCGATTGCTCGGCCAGGCGAAAATAAAACGCGGGTCGTAAGCACGCCCGCACATGCCGTAATTGCCGGCGCCGAACGAAGCGCCGACATGCACGGTGAGCTGCGGCACGGTGGCGTTCGCCACCGCCTGGATCATCTTCGAGCCGTGCTTGATGATGCCGGATTGCTCGGCCTCGCGCCCGACCATGTAGCCGGTGGTGTTCTGCAGATAGACGATCGGCATATTGGCTTGACAGCAAAGCTGGATGAACTGCGCCGCCTTGCTCGCGCCGTCGGCGTCGATCGGCCCGTTATTGCCGATGATCCCGACCGCGTGGCCTTCGATATCGGCCTGGCCGCAAACCGTGTGCGGGCCATAGAGTGACTTGAAATCGAGAAAGTCGGAATCATCGACAACGCGGGCGACGAGCTCGCGCACGTCATACGGCTTGCGATAATCCGTCGGCACGACGCCGGCGATTTCGTCGGACGAATAGCGCGGCTCCTTGAACGATTTTTGCGGCCGCACCGGCAATTGCGCGTTCCATGGCAGCTTGGCCATGACTTCGCGCGCGATGCGGATGCCGTCGGCGTCGTCCTCGGCCAGATATTCGCCAAGCCCGGAAATGGTCGCGTGCATCTCGGCGCCGCCGAGTTCCTCGTCGGTGGCGATTTCGCCGGTCGCCGCGCGTAGCAATGGCGGGCCGGCAAGGAAGACCTTGGCGCGGCCGCGCACAAGGATCACGTAATCCGACAGCCCGGGCAGATAGGCGCCGCCCGCGGTCGAAGAACCGTGCACCACCGTGACCTGCGGAACGCCCGCCGCCGACATCCGCGCCTGGTTGGCAAAACCGCGGCCGCCCTCGACGAACATCTCCGCCTGGAACAGCAGATTGGCGCCACCGGATTCCACGAGCCGCACCATCGGCAGCTTGTTCTCCAGGCAGATTTGCTGCATGCGCAGATTCTTCTTCACCCCCATCGGGGTCGACGTGCCGCCCTTGATCGCGCTGTCGTTGGCGGAAACCATGCAGCGGATGCCGGAAACGTAGCCGATGCCGGCAATCCCGCCGCCGCCCTGGATGCCCTCGGCGCCGTCGTCGTCATGCATGCGAAAGCCGGCGAGCGTTGACAGTTCAAGCCAGGGCGCGCCGGGATCGAGCGCCAGCGCGATGCGCTCGCGCGGCAGCAACTGGCCGCGGGAGCGGAAGCGCTCGCGCCGGGAATTGGAGACGTCGCGCACCTTCTGTTCGAGCGCGCGAAATTCGCCGATCAACGCCAGCATCTGTTCGCGATTGGCGCGAAAGGTCTCGGAACTGGGATCGATACGGCTTTCGATGACCGGCATGGCAACTTACTCGCGCAACGGCGCGGACGAACATGGGCGCCATGCTACAGGATCGTTCGCCTCGTTGTCTGGACAATTGATGAGCGTACAAGTGGTGAAAATCGCGCGTACCAGACCCGGCTCTATCTCAACCGCTGCCATGGCTATATGATCGCCCCGTCTCATCGGCCCTGCAACACATCCAACATTTGACGAGCAGAATAATGAGTAAGACTGCGCCACTTTTGCTGATTGAGCGCCAGGGCGCCATTGCCATCGTTACCCTCAATCGCCCGGCCAAACGCAATGCGTTGAACGAGGACCTTTGGCGGCAACTGAAGAAGACGTTTGACGATTTCGAGCCGGACGTGCGGGCCGTGGTCCTCACCGGCGCCGGTCCGCATTTCTGCGCCGGCCTCGACCTCGCCGAACACCGCCATCGCCAGCCGTTCGAAAGCATCGCGATGTCGCGCCTTGGGCACGCCAC
>JASHSY010000240.1 GCA_030040825.1 Xanthobacteraceae bacterium | reverse complement strand
CCTATTGCGCGCCGCAACATAACGCGGCGCGGGCATCGGACAACTCACAAACACGTTTGATTCCGGCGGCTTTGCGGGTTTTAGAAGCTTAGAGCTATGCGCGTCGGAACAGACAGCTATGCGTGCCTGTTGGCGCGGTTGCCCCAAAAATAAGTGCGGCCGGCTCCTGGGGAAGAGCCGGCCGCGCGAACCCGGTCTGGGGACGGGGAGGGGTGGGGACGTGACCGGGGTCGCAAGCTCCTTTTTCGAGACTCAATCTGTTCAGCGCGAACTCGCAGTGGCCGGCGCCGAAGGCGGTGCGCCAAGCGAAACCCAGACGTTGGGATCCGACTGCGATTGGCGCTTGACGAAGCGGTAGCCGGTATCAGACCAGAGCAGGATCTGATCGTTCTGATTGTCGAGGATGTACTCACCCTTATCGGTCTTGACCGTCAGGATGGCGTGGCCATCGCCGTGCTTGTCGCGCACCACAGTGATCAGCAATGCCTCGCGTGGCCAACCGGCTTGCATCAGCATCCGGCGTTTTTGCAGGACATAGTCCTCGCAGTCGCCGTAGCCGTCGTCGGGATAATTCCAGCGTTCGACCACGCCCCAATGCTCCATGTCGGTCATCGGCTTGACGTGGGTGTTGACGTATTGGTTGACGCGTTCGAGATCTTTCAGCGCTCGAACGGACAGCACGACATCGCGCGGCTGTGACGGCTTGGTCTTGCATTCCGGATCGTATTCCACACAGAATTCGGTCCAACCGATCGGCGCCTTGACGGTTTGTCCGACCGAGATGAACAAAGGACGCTCGTCGGCGCTGCCTATCGCCGGCATCGCCAGCAGCGCGGACGCGATGACGCCCGCTGCAGCCGCGCGCGCGACAAACGCTTTACCCCCCGAACTCATGTGACCCCTCTCCCGTTTTGTTGGGATCACGTGTCGCAGAAAGCTTTTTCGGGGCGGCTAAGTCGAGTGCTTCAATTTGAAGTAAAACCAGCTAAACACACGCGCAAATCTGCGCGAATTGCGGCGGCACTCCGCTAAAATTTTAGACGTTCAAATTTGATGCAAATTGCCGGCAGTGGCCGCGCGTGCAAGAAAGGCGCGATTCTACGCGTGCGTCGCATGCACTTTGCGCCGTGGCGGCGGTTCAGCGAGCCATTGCGTGCTCTGCGGGTACGTACACATCGGGCGACGATAAAAGACGCAAATATCGGCGCGGCATTTACCAGCCGGTGACGTTTCCCACTAAATGCCCGAACCAACGCCGTTGCCGCCGACGGCGCGGATGCCAACTTGCTGGCCCGAGAAACCGGCTGTTACTCTTTCTCCGATCGGACACCACGGGAGGGAGCACAGAGATGTCATACGCCAACTTCGTTCAGCCGCCGAAGTTCGAGGAGTACAAAGAGCGTTTCAAGGATTTCTACAAAATGTCGCGCCGGCCCGACGGTGTCATTCTGGTGGAGGCGCACACCAAGGGCGGACCGGTTCAGCTCAGCGTCGAAAATCATCGCTCGGTCGGTCAAATGTTCAAGACGGTCGGCGCCGATCCCGACAACGAGATTCTCATCTTTACCGGTACCGGCGACGAATTCATGATGGACGCCGATCCGGAGGGCTTCAAGCTGGAGCAGGAGGATCTGGCCTATTGGGCCTACGAGTACGCCTATAAGGATGGCCGCATCAACGTCTCTTCTCTGGTCAACGATCTGGAAATCCCGACCATCGGCGTCATTAACGGCCCCGGCTTTCATACCGAGATGTGTTTGATGTGCGACATTACCATCTGCGCCGACGACGCGATCATCTACGATTTGCACTACGATATCGGCTCGGTGCCCGGCGACGGCATCCATAGCTGCTTTCAGGAAATCCTTGGCGTGAAGCGCGCCGCTTACGCGCTGCTCACCGGACAGGCGATCGATGCCAAGCTCGCTCTGGAATACGGCATGGTCAACGAAATCCACCCGCGCGCCAAGCTGATCGAGCGTGCCTATAAAATTGCGGATCACATCATGACGCAGCCGCGCACGACGCGGCGAATGACGACGCAGATCGTGCGGCGCCCTTGGCGGCGGCAAATTACCGACAGTCTCGATGGCGGTTTCGCTATACAAATGTTTGCACATCTGGCGAAAGACGCCCCTGCACATGGCCGGCGCCATATCGCCGACCAAGTGGCCTATGTGCGTAAGGGCAAGCGCAATAACTTCGACTAGCACTGCGTTCGATTTGCGAACGAAACATCGATTGCGACATCACCGCGCGCGACGGGTAGCGAAGCTTGTCGGCTTGTCGGTTCTCTTGTTAAATCGCGCCAAATACAAATCACGTCCGCGGTCTCTCGGCGAGAGCGCGATGCGCCGACAAAGGGAGGACGGCCATGAAAGTCACGATGTTTCATTTCATGCCCTACCGCGACCTGCCGGAGGATTTTCCCGGCAAGCTGCCGTCGGCCTGGGTCGACACGCCATGGTGGCAATATGGCGACGCCAACAAAGTTACCGACTATTACAATTGGTCGATCGACGAACTGATGCTGGCGGCCAGGCTTGGCTTCGACGCCATCGGCACCAACGAGCATCATCAGAATCCGTACGGATTCATGTGCAACCCGAATTTGTTCGGCGCGACGCTCGCCAAGCTGACCAACGATCAGGGATTGGATCAAGTGGCGCTCTTGCAGCTCGGCGCCACCATCTCGTCGTCGCCGCCCGTCCGCCTCGCCGAGGAATATGCGGTGATCGACTGTCTCAGTGGCGGCCGCCTGATTGCCGGCCTGCCAACCGGCCTCGGCAACGATGTCTCGGTCAGCAACGGCATCACGCCGATGGAACACCGCGAACGCTGGCGAGAAGGCGTCGACTTCATTCTGAAAGCCTGGACGGCAAAAGAATTCTTCGCCTGGAACGGCAAATACACGCAGCTGCCGAAAGTGAATCTCTGGCCACGTCCGGTGCAGGATCCGCACCCGCCGGTGGTGATACCGGGCGCCGCCAGCTCATCGACGTGGGATTATTGTCACGACCGCAACTTTCCCTACGCTTATCTGAGCTACTTTGGCGGCAAGTCCGCCTACAACGTGCTGGACCGGTTCTGGGATCGCGCAGCCGCCAAGGGCCGGGACGCCAATCCGTATCGCGCCTCGTTTCTCCAGATTGTCGGCGTCGCCGAAACCGATCGCAAGGCGGAGGAAACATTCGCCAAGCACGTCGAATATTTTTATCACAAGCTGCTGCATTTGCCGCTTTATTACATCAACCCGCCGGGCAACGCCGACTACAAGAGCCTGCTGAACATCCTGATGTCGGGAACGAACATGCTGCAAATCGGCGACTTCACCACCGATCTAAAGCCGCTCAAAGCTAGGGACATGATCGAGAAAGAATTCGTAGTCGTCGGCAGTCCGGCGACAGTGCGCGACAAGCTCGAAGCTATGGCCAAACGTCTCAACATCGGCCACTTGATGGTGGCGCTGCAGTTCGGCTCGATGCCGCACGCATTGGCCAATCAGAATATCGAATTATTCGCCCGCGAAGTTCTCCCGCATCTGCAAAAGCTCTGGGAGGATCAGCCGTGGGAGAACCATTGGTGGCCGAAAAAATTACGCAAACGGCCGGTCCGCCAGCCCGAGTTGGCGACGGCTTGATCGAAGTGGTCTGCCGACTTCAGCAATCGTGCAACGCGTTTGGATGCAAGCCATGGGCACCACTGCCATAGTGAAGACGATCCCGGTTCGTCACTGCAACTTCGAAGCGAAGGTCAAGACCGCCGGCAGCGGTCCGCCGCTGGTTTACTTGCATGCGGCGGGCGGGCCGATCTGGGATCCTTTCGTGGAGGGTCTGTGCGAGCACTACACCGTCTATGCGCCGCATCATCCCGGTACCGGCGAAACCGCGCGCGAGTCGATCCATTCGGTCGGCAGCCTGTGGGATTTGGTTTTGATCTACGAGGAAATCTTCGACGCGCTCAATCTAAAATCGGTGCCGGTGATCGGTACGTCATTCGGCGGCATGATGGCATGCGAGTTTGCCGCGCATCGGCCTGAGCGAGTCAGCAAGATGGTTGTTCTCGATCCGATCGGACTCTGGCGCGATGATGCGCCGGTGGCGCCCTATATGCTGATGCCGCCGGAACGGCTGGTCGCGACGCTTTACAAGCACCTCGATTCCCCGCCGGTCCGGGCAGCGCTGCAGATGCCGAGCGACCCCAAGGACGTGGCCGTTGTTACCGCCGATCTGGTCTGGGCGCTCGGCGCCACCGGCAAATTCGTCTGGCCGATTCCCGACAAAGGTCTGAACAAGCGAATGCACCGTATCAAGGCGCCCACGCTGATCGTCTGGGGTGAAGACGATGCGCTGGTTTCTTCGATCTACGCCAAGGAATTCGCCGCTCGCATCGCCAATTCACAGATCGAGATCATCAAGGACTGCGGACACGTACCACAGGTCGAGCGCCTCGAAATCCTCAAGCCGATGGTGGAAAAATTTCTGAGCGCGTAACGGCGGCCGAAAGCCGCCTCAGCCGCAGACGGCGTCTTCGATGAAGTCCGGGTGTTGAAGCCGGATGAACTCGATGGCAAAGCCGTCCTCGAGGTGACGCACCACGCGGCCTTGGACCTTTCCAAGGGTAACGAGCGCGCCGATTGGCGGCCGCTGATCGGTGGCGATGCCGGCGCCCGATTGCGAGACGTCGATGATGCGGCAACTGACATTGACGCCGTTGGGCATGATCAGGCGGCTGGTCGGATTGCGCGGTGTAAAGCGGCCGTGGCGGCGGTCTTCCGGCGAAGCAAGGAGATGACGATTGGCGAGCCAAGTGAGTTGCGCGGCGAGCTTGTCGCGCTTGCGCGAGGTTGCCGAAATGGTCATCGCAAAGCCGTTCTGGAACGTCCGCGCGATATGCCCTTCAAGTCGGCCCAAATGGTCGACATAGGCGATGATGCGTTCACCGGGTTGGCCCCCAACCGGCGCAAGCAATGCTATGCCGCCCGGCGACATATTGACGACCTGGCAGGGGAATTCACGCCGATCCTGCAACATGTAGCGGCCAAGCAGGTCGACACGCACGCGCTGAAAGCGGCGGCGCTCATCGTTGAGCGCCCGGATCGCCGGTTTTCGTTGCGATAGCGCCATACGCCCAGATGCCTGCCTTGTTTGCAGCCTAGGCGGGCGATGTTAACGGCCCGTTAGCCGCGATTGGTAACCTTTTATTCCAATCGTTCAAGCGGCGCTCGGCCCTTCCCCTTCTTTGACACGAGTTGCCCGGGAAAGTTCGCTTTTACCGCCCTCATACACCACTAGACCGCGGCGGCCGCGCGGCGTCATGAACCGCGGCAGCAGGCGTTTTTCCTGTGTGGCGCCGACGTGACGGCGGCCACCCAGCGCTAACGGGCCGATCGGACTTGCGCCCAGCCACGGCGGCACGTTGAGCGGCGCCAGCACGCCGATGGTGCGCGCGAAAATCGGGCGGCGGGTGCCGAGCGGCAACAGCAGCAGTTCGAGATCGATCGGATCGCCGCTTGCGTTCTGTGCCGTGACGCCGGCGACCGTGCCGGTGCATTCGTCGGACAGAATCGACAGCAGGCTTGCGACCACCGGCCTGCTCCCGGCGCCCCATAGATTGAGGAAGGATTCGCTTTTGAGTTCGCGGCCGAACAAGGCGCACATCCGCGTACCCGCAAGGCGGATCGGATGACCGGCACTACCGTCGAGCGCGAGGATGAACGCGTCGCTGAGCACGCCCCGAATTGCGCCGGGCTCGATTTCGGCGCGCTCCGGCGCGGGTCGTGAACCGCGCCTTTCTTCCCAATACGCATAAAGCTCACGACTTGCGGCGTGTTTCATTACTGACGCTCCCGCACGCTCATTGCCCCCTGCCGCACACCTTTGTCCCTGATTGGGACAGCGGACGCAGGACTTGGCCGTGCGGTGACTGACTGAGCAGGGTGCGTGCCGCGGGCGGCTCGCCGTGCCGGGCGGCGGCGTCAGCCGTCAGTTAATCTTAAGGAAGGGTTGCCGTAGGCGGGTATGGGCCGTCGGTCTAATTTCGCGGTTACCAACGTTCATCCGCTGCCGTCGATGGCTCCTCGGCAGCGTTTGCAATAACGGGAGGCGAGGGGATGTGACCGACGCTGAACGTTCCCGGTCCCGGGGATTTTCGACGTCGAACGCGAGACCCGCGCAAGCTGCAAAAGGGAGGACGAAGTCCTCCCTTTTGTTTTTTGCCGCCTGATTTACGCGCGCCGCTTGCCGTGTACGCGCTCGCGGCTTATTTGGTCACGGTGACTCAGCGCAAAGAACCGATGTTCAACGTGCCGCCGGCGGTGCTGGCGACTGTGGGCGTGCTGGCTGCCGTGCATGCGATGCGAACGCTGCTGCTGAACGAGGAACAGGATTTCCAGCTCTTGCTGACCTTTGCCTTCATCCCGGCACGGTACGGTAGCGCAGGCGGCGGGCTGCCGGGCGGCTTCGGGGCGGAGCTGTGGACTTTTTTCACCTACGCCTTTCTCCATGCTGACCTTCTTCATATCGGTCTCAATTTGGCGTGGCTGTTGCCCTTTGGTACCGCGCTGGCGCGCCGTTTCGGGACATGGCGCTATACGGCTTTCATGCTCGTCGTCGCGGCGGCCGGCGCGTTCGCGCATTTGATCAGCCATCCGGGCGCGGCGGTGCCGATGATCGGGGCGTCCGCGGCGATCTCCGGGGCGATGGCGGCCGCGCTGCGTTTTATCTTTCAGCAGGGCGGCCCGCTTGGACTTTGGCGTGGGGACCCGAGCAGCGACGCCTATCAGGTGCCGGCAAGTTCACTGATCGATACGCTGCGTGACCCGCGCTTTCTGATTTTTGTCGGCGTTTGGTTTGGGTTGAACGCCCTGTTCGGTCTGGGTTCGGTTCCGATCGGCGCGGCGCAGGGACAGGAAATCGCGTGGCAGGCGCATATCGGCGGCTTTGTCGCCGGCTTCTTTTTGTTCAATGCGTTCGACCCGGTCGGCAGCCAAAGCAAATATGACGCCCGCCCAAGCGGCTAGGCTGCCCGCAATATCCGACCATCGTATCATGCCGCCGCCGCATTTCGGCGCTATACTGTTTGAAGAGTCAGCGCCGGTTTTTTGGGCGACCCAAGCCAGACTCGATGCTGCACCGCAACGCGCGTGCAGGCAGGCGAGGGCGGGCCAGAGCGTAGATCAGCGGTCTGCCGATTTGTTGTTCGCCGACTGAGCTCAGCGCCGACTGAAAATAAATCTTTGCGGTTCACCGACGGCGTGTCGAAGCGTGCCGCGGGGTCGTGAAGAAGCGAGGGAGGCTACGATGAATGTCAGCATCATTCTCGCCGCCAAAGGCCGCGAGGTCGTGACCATCGAACCAAACGCCAGCCTGACCGAAGCGGTGCATTTGCTTGCCGATAAGCACATCGGCGCGGCGGTCGTCCTCGGCGCCGATCGTCGCATCGCCGGCATTATCTCCGAACGCGACATCGTGCTCGCTCTGGCCGAGCGTGCCGCCGCCGCCCTCGAGGAGTCGGTGAGCCGGATAATGACGCGCAAGGTTGAGACTTGCACTGAAGGCGAAAGTGTCGCCAATCTCATGGAGCGGATGACTGCCGGCAAGTTTCGTCATATGCCGGTGGTCGATCAGGGCCGCGTGGTCGGCATCGTTTCCATCGGCGACATCGTCAAGCATCGGCTGCAGGAGATGGAGCGCGATTCGGTCGCGATGCGCGACTATATCTTGACGGCTTGACCGATTTTGCCGGCGTGTGGCTTTATCGTCCCCGCGCTCATTAGCGGGCAGTGGCATCATGCGAGCCCTTCGAATATTTTTCGCCGCGGCAGCGATCGCAGCCGCTGCGACCGGCGCGTCGGCGCAGACCTCGACGGTGACGAATTGCATGATGCTGTGCAATGCGCAGGCGGCGAGCTGCCAAACGAGCTGCCTCGTGCCGGGGACCCCGCCGCTCGGTTCGGCGACCACCACCAGCAACGCAACGGCGAACACGAGTTGCCTGTCGAATTGCAGCACAACCCCGATCGCGTGCCAAACGAGTTGTGGGCACCAATCGCCTTCCCAGTAAAGGTTTTTAGCGGCAGTTCTGCGGTTTGATCGGGCGGTCAGGCAAGCGCTGAAATGGTATCGAGGATCGGATCGAGCGCCGTTTCCGCCGCGGCCTTGCCGGCGGCAATCGCGTCGGCGGCGCGATGGAATTCGAGCCAACCGATGTGTCCGATATGGGGCGTGATGTGCACGTCCGGAGGGTCACCGGCGAGCCGCATTCTCGTCAGGCGGTCTTGCATGATGTTGAACGCTTCAATCATCACGGTCGAGAAACCCGGCCCGTGGTCGGTCGGAAGAATCTGTCGCCGCAATAGGCGCTCGACTCCGAACATGCCGCGCAGACTGCTGAAGGCCTTCTGCGGCGTTCCAGGCAGCGGGGTGTCGGGCGGTTCGTCGGTCTGATCCGAACCGTGGCTTGCGATGGTGGCGCCGCGAGCGAAACGGTCGGCGTCGAGATTGACGGCGATGACGACGCGCGCGCCGAAAGCACGCGCCGCGGAAACCGGCACCGGATTGACCAGCGCGCCGTCCATCAGCCAGCGGCCGCCAAGCCGCACCGGCGGAAAGATTCCCGGCAGCGCATAGGACGCGCGCATTGCCAACGCCAGCGAGCCATGCGTCAGCCAGATTTCGTGGCCGGTGCCGACTTCGGTAGCGATTGCCGCGAAGCGGACCGGCAGTTCTTCAACGTTCACAGAGCCGACGGCGTCGCCTAACCGCCGCGCCAGCCGGCTGCCGCCGATCAAGCCTGAGCCGCCAATGCGTAGGTCGAGATAGCCGATAATGCGACGCAGCGTCAGCGACCGCGCCCAGCTTTCAAGGTCATCGAGCTGATTGTGCGCGTAGCAGCCGCCGACCAAGGCGCCAATCGACGTGCCAACAACGATGTCGGGAACGATACCGCGTGCAAGCAGCGCCTGAATGACGCCGATATGGGCGAAGCCGCGTGCCGCGCCACTGCCGAGAACCAGTCCAACCAGAGGCCGCCCGCCTTTGCCGGAAAGGGGCTTTGGCCCTACGTCAGCAATCGTCACGTTGCCCTCGACTTTGCCGCGACGCACAAAGGGAATTCTACCATGCATGATCAATCACACTCGCCGCGCTAACAAGCTGTTAGCCCTAATATGGTGAAGGCGTAAGCGGCCCCGCCGGTTCCGGCGTGCGTCGCCTGTGTTCGTTGCGGGGCATGAATTCGCCGTGATTGAGATCGAGAGAAAACGCATGCGACTGCGAGGGTTGCGGGGAATCTTCGGGTTTGCTGCTTTGGCGGCGGCGCTGCTCATTGTGGCGGCGCCGTTGGCAAGCCTGGCGCAAACGCGCAGCCTCGCCGGGCCGGAGGCGGGCGATCCGATGCCGCTTGCACCCGGCGGGACGCTCGCGCCGCCGCTCCCACCGGCCACGCAACCGCTCGCGCAAGTCGTCCCTGCGGTGCCGCCCGGAAACGTGGTACTGGCGGTTTCCGCCCGGTACGGACGCGACTCACCGCCGATCACCGGTGGTCTTATTTGGCGCGTATATGCCGCCAAGCCTGACTCAACCGGCGTCTTTCACCTAATCAAGGAGGACAAGGCGGCCGCCCCGACATTCGTGCTGCCGCCCGGTAATTATGTCGTTCACGCCAGCCTCGGCCTCGCCAGCGCCGCCAGGGCGGTGCAATTGCGTAACGAGACCGTGCGCGAAGTTTTTGAGATTCCGGCTGGCGCGATCCGGCTCGAAGGCCGCGTCGGCAATGTGCGCATCCCCACCGGGCAAATCTCGTTCGACATTTTCACCGGCAGCCAGTTTGACACCAACGAGCGGCGGCCGATCGCCCAAAACGTGCTGACCGGCGATGTCGTGCTACTGCCGGAGGGCACTTATTACATTGTATCGAATTACGGCGACGGCAATTCGGTCGTCCGCTCGGACGTGCATGTGCAAACGGCAAAGCTGACCGACATCGTGGTGACGCATCGCGCCGCGGTCATCACGCTCAAGCTCGTCAACGATCACGGCGGGGAAGCGCTCGCCAACACGCAATGGACCGTGCTTACTCCCGGCGGCGACGTGATCAAGGAATCAATCGGCGCATTTCCGCGTGTGGTGCTCGCCGAGGGCGACTATCACGTCATCGCGCGCAACGAAGGCAAAACCTACCAGCGCGACTTCAAGGTCATCACCGGCGTGGATGGCGAAGTCGAGGTGCTGGCGCGATAGGGTCACGCCGCCTGCTTCATCCGCTTCACGTCCGGCGGCACCGCTTCCTGGGCGAGCGCGGCAAGCGCCGCATCGAGCGGCATGACCTGCTGGCCTTCGCTGCCCAGGCGGCGGATCGAGACCGTGCGTTCGGCGGCTTCCTTCTTGCCAATCACCAGCAGCGCCGGGACCTTCGCGAGCGAATGCTCGCGCACCTTGTAGTTGATCTTCTCGTTGCGCAGATCGCCTTCGACCCGCAGGCCCAGGCGATGCGCAACGGCGATCGCCTCGCGCGCATAATCGTCGGCGTCCGAAGTGATGGTCGCGA
>JASHSY010000239.1 GCA_030040825.1 Xanthobacteraceae bacterium | reverse complement strand
CGCGAGCTGCTGCAGCATGACCGGGCCCTGTCCCCACGGCCCGGTCTTGCATACGGTGAAGCGGCCGTAGTCGTAAGTCAGCGGCGCCTCCACGCGCGGCGTCCAGCGCGCCATGTCGCTGCCAGCCAGCACGCCGCGATGCCGTTCTCCGCTGGTATCCAAAACCTCTTGCGTCCGGCAGAAACGATCGATTGCCTGCGCGACAAACCCCTGCGACCAAGACCGGCGGGCGCGCTCGATTTGCGCGACGCGGTCGCCGCCGGCGCTTTCGGCCTCTTTGAGAATGCGCGCGTAGGTCGCCGCCAGCGTCGGATTCGAGAACAATGTGCCGGTCGCCGGCACGTTGCCGTTGGGCAAATACACCGCCGCCGACGTCGGCCAATGACGGCGAAAAAGGTCGGCTACGGTGGCAATGGTGGCGCTCGCCCGCTCGACCAGTGGATGGCCGTGCTGCGCGTAGCCGAGCGCCGGCGTCAGCACCTCGCGCAGCGGCAACGTGCCGTAGTCGCGCAGGATCAGCATCCAGGTCTCGAATGTGCCAGGCACGCAGGCGGCGAGGAGGCCGGTGCCGGGTACCAGATCGAGGCCTTCGCGGCGGTAATGCGCGATGGTGGCGCCGGCCGGCGCGGGTCCTTGTCCGCAGATGACGTCCGGCTTGCCGCGCTTGACGTCGTAAACGATGACCGGCACGTCGCCGCCTGGGCCGTTGAGATGGGGCTCGACCACTTGCAGGGTGAACGCGGTCGCCACCGCGGCATCGAAGGCGTTGCCGCCTTTCTCCAGCGCCGCCATGCCGACAGCGGTCGCGATCCAGTGCGTCGAGGCGACCACGCCGAACGTCCCCTCGATCTCGGGCCGCGTGGTGAACGGATTTGGATTGATGACGCTCATGGCGTTGTGTAGCCCGGATTATGCGTTGGTGAAATCCGGGGGCGGTCGGGTAGCCCGATCGAAGCCGCAAGGACGATGGCATGATTCACAAGCCCGATCGCCGCAAGGTCCTCAAAGCGACCGCGACACTGACCGCGGCTAGTTATCTCGGTGCAACGTGGACTCGCGGCGCGCCGTTAGCAGGCAATATCGATTCGGTGCTGCGGGCTGCGGTGCGAGCCGGCGATGTGCCCGGAATCGTCGCGCTAGCGGCGACCGACAATGGCATCGTCTATGACGGTATTTTCGGCCAGCGCCGGCTTCCCGACGGGCCAGCGATGACGCGTGACACGGTTTTTCGTATCGCCTCGATGGTCAAGGCGATCACTTCGGTTGCCGCCTTGCAACTGGTCGAGCAAGGCAAACTTTCGCTCGACGCGCCGGTGCCCGCGATCGAGACGGCGCTCAACGAGCCGCAGGTACTCGACGGATTTGACGCCAAGGGCGTTCCGCAATTACGTCCGGCGAAATCGGCGATTACGCTGCGACAGCTCCTCACGCATACCGCCGGCTTCAGTTACCGATTGTGGGATGCCAAAGCGCTTCGCTATTTCGAGACGCTCGGCAAAATGCCGGCGGCGGTCAGAAGCAAGCTGCCGCATACGCCGCTGATGTTCGATCCCGGCACGCGCTGGCAATACGGACCAAATATCAATTGGGTCGGCAAGATCATCGAACGTGTGAGCGGCGTATCGGTCGGCGCGTATTTTCGCAACTACATCCTCGCTCCGCTCGGCATGAACGACACCGGCTTCACGATCACGCCCGAGCAACGCGCGCGGGAAGCCAGCGCGCACCGGCGCGAGGCGGAGGGCTCGCTGAAGGCGCTGGCGCCGGAACGACCGCACCCGTATGCAACCTTCACCGGCGGCGGCGGGATTTATTCGACCGCGCCCGATTATCTGACTTTCCTCCGCATGCTGATGCATGGCGGGGCGCTAGCCGGCGTGCGCATCCTGCGGCCGGAGACCGTGGCGATGATGGGCCGCAACCAGATCGGCGACATTGAAGTCGGTGTGCTGCACACAACCTCGCCGGCATTCTCAAACGACGTCGACTTGTTTCCCGGTGTTACCTGCAAGTGGGGCCTGGGCCACATGCTCACCATGCAGGCGATTGCCGGCGGCCGCGGGGCCGGCAGCATGACTTGGGGCGGGCTTTACAACACCTATTACTGGATCGATCCGGTCCGGCACGTCGCCGCGGTTTTCATGACGCAGGTGATGCCGTTTGCCGATCAGCGCGCGCTGCGGCTCTACCACGCCTACGAACGCGGCCTCTACGCACAGATTAAAAGCGGTTAGCTCGAACTCGGCGTTGCCGGGATGAATTTCAGCGCCACGCCGTTCATGCAGTAGCGCAAGCCGGTCGGCTTCGGCCCGTCATTGAAGACGTGGCCGAGGTGTCCGCCGCAGCGCCGGCACGAAATCGCGGTGCGAACCATCCCGAATGTGGTGTCCCTGGTTTCATCGACCGCGTTGTCGAGCGGCGCCCAGAAGCTCGGCCAGCCGGTGCCGCTGTCGTATTTGGTCTTCGACGAGTAGAGCGGCAGATCGCAGCCGTCGCAGGCGAACGTGCCGGCGCGATGCTCGTGCAGGAGCGGACTGGTGAACGGCCGCTCGGTGCCCTCGTGCCGCAGGACCTGGTAGGCGTCGGGCGAGAGCATCTTCTTCCACTCTTCGTCGGTATGGGTGACCGCGTAGGTCTTCTCGGCCTTGGCCGCCTGCGGCCAATTCAGCCGAAGGAATGAAAGCGCACCCACGGCAGCGCCAGCGTAGAGAAAATGTCGGCGTGTGAGCATGTGCGGTCCTCCGTGAGCATGAGCGGGATCATGCTCCAGCTTCAAATCGCCAACGCGTCTATAGCCGAGACGTGTGGCGCGGTCACGGGCGGTGCGGTAACGATCACGGCAACATTTGGTGAAGTGCGCGAGGCGCGGTGGCCGATCGCGGCCGGCTGCGCCCCTGAAGTGCACGGAAGTACCTTCAAATCTTGCGGCTATCGTACGCCCAATGCAGCAGCGCTTGCCGTTGACGCGGACGGCAGGTGACATCGCCCGGCTCGCAGCGACGTTGCAGTTGCCGCACATGACGGCGGATGGCGTTCCAGCGCTTGATCTGGCGCGCGTCCTCATCGGGCATCCGGCGTCCCAGGTAATAGCGGCAGTACCACTGGAACCAGCCGCGCGGATCGTGCGGGTGGATCCAGCCCTTCCGTCGCCATTCCGCCAACGGCTGACTGGCGTCAACGCCGAAATAATTCAGCGAACAGTCGCGCTCGCCGTTGGCGAGCTTGGCGCGGACAAACCAGCTGGCCGGAAACTCCCGCCTGCAATCGGTGAGATATTTGCCGCAAAACACGCCGAGGCGAAGCATTTCCGCCGGCGTCAATTCGGGATGAAAGTCCGGATCAAAGTTGCGGCCGATCGGTTGCGACAGAACGTAGCGGTAGCCGCGCTGCATCTTGTCGTTCACGACGACGGTCTTGTGCCGCATCGGTCGAGCTTAAAGGCGCCGCTGCAAAAATGAAAACCGGGCCCTCGCGGGCCCGGTTTAGGTTCGCCGGCGTGGGGGCGCCGGCGAGCGCCTTCCAGAGGGGAAGTGCCACGTTATGGCGGTTGCCGACGTGGGAGGATCGATGGCAATCGCGCTTCTCGTAGCAAGATTCATATTGCGAAGCGTATCGCCTGCGCACAACGCGGCCTCGGGCATGCCAGCCATGCAGTGGCTGGCGCTCGTCGGTCAATAATTCCAGCGCTGCGCGTTGGCGACGAGGAAATCCCGGAATGCTTGGACGCGTGCCACGCTCTTAAGCTCTTCCGGATAGACGAAATACGCGTCGAGCGCGATCGGATCCGCATCCGCGAACAGCTGCACCAATCCGCCGTCACCCTCGACCAGGTAGTCCGGCAGCATGGCAATGCCGAGACCGCGCTGACAGGCGCGCAGGATGCCGAGAATGTTGTTGACGACCAGGTGCGGAGTCCGCGGACCTTTGCCGTCGCGCGCCATTTCGGTGAGGTAGAGCGAACGCTGTAGATACTGCGGCACATTGCCGCCGAGCACCAGGACGCGGTGATTGTCGAGTTCTTCAAACGTCCGGGGCGTGCCGAAGCGTTTGAGATATTCCGGCGACGCGTAAACGTGGAAATGCACAGAAAAAAGCTTGCGCTGAATAAGGTCGGGCTGCGTCGGCTGGCGCAACCGGATCGCCACGTCGGCCTCGCGCATGGCGAGATCGAGTTCCTCTTCGGTCGTCAGCAGCGTCACGCGGACCTCCGGATAGAGATCAACGAACTCGCCGAGCCGAGGGGTCAGCCAATGCACGCCGATGCCGGGGGTGGTGGTGACGCGCAGATCGCCATTCGGCCGTTCGCGGCTGTCCGTCAGTTTGGCGCGCGCCGCTTCAAGCTTCATGAACACGTCATGCGCGGTGCGAAACAACAGATCGCCTTGTTCGGTGAGAATGAGGCCGCGGGCGTGGCGGTGAAACAGCGAGACGGCGAGCTCCTGTTCGAGCGCGCTCACCTGCCGCGACACCGCCGACTGTGAAAGGCCGAGCTGTTCACCGGCGTGGGTGAAACTGCCGGCTTCGGCGGCGGCATGAAAGACCTTAAGCTTGTCCCAATCCATTTTGTTACCCTCTCCCTCGCCCCGCTTGCGGGGAGAGGGTTGGGGTGAGGGGGCTTATCCGTCGCGCTCAGAATCGCGGCAACGCCCCTCTCCCTCACTCGCTTCGCTCGTTCGACCTCTCCCCGCGCGGCGGGGAGAGGTAAATTCTACTCGGCGGCGATCCGCGGCTCGGCCTCGCCGTGCGCGGCAAGAAATTTTTCCGCCTCCAGCGCCGCCATGCAGCCGAGGCCGGCCGCGGTCACGGCCTGGCGATAAATGTCGTCGGCGACGTCACCGGCGGCGAATACGCCGGGCACCGAAGTTGCGGTCGAGTGCGGCGCGGTTTTGATGTAGCCGGAGGGCTTCATCTCCACTTGACCAACGACCAGCGCGGTTGCCGGCGAATGGCCGATGGCGATGAAAATGCCGTCAACCGGGTGGTCACTGGTTTCGCCGGTCTTGACGTTGCGCAACACGGCGGCCTTGACCTTGAGGGGGTTGTCGTCGCCCTTCACGTCCGCCAGCACCGTGTTCCACAGCACGCCGATCTTCGGATTGCGATAAAGCCGCTCCTGCAAGATGCGTTCGGCCCGGAATGTATCGCGCCGATGCACGACGGTGACTTTGCTGGCGAAATTGGTGAGGAACAGAGCCTCCTCGACCGCGGTATTGCCGCCGCCGATCACCAGGACTTCCTTGCCGCGATAAAAGAAACCGTCGCAGGTGGCGCAAGCGGAGACGCCGTAGCCGCGGAATATCTGTTCCGACGGCAAATCGAGCCAGCGCGCTTGGGCGCCAGTTGCCAGGATGAGCGATTCGGCGAGATAAACATTGCCGGAATCGCATTCAATGC
The DNA here is from genome assembly GCA_030040825.1 of Xanthobacteraceae bacterium. Taxonomy (GTDB): domain Bacteria; phylum Pseudomonadota; class Alphaproteobacteria; order Rhizobiales; family Xanthobacteraceae; genus BOG-931. The sequence continues at coordinate 2,228 of JASHSY010000239.1, read as the reverse complement.
GGAACGGGCGACGGGCCAGCTCGACCTTGCGGACGTGATCGGCAACCATCGTGGTGCCGACATGCGCGGCCTGCTTGTGCATCTGCTCCATCAGCCACGGGCCCTGGATGACGTCGGCGAAGCCCGGATAATTTTCGACATCGGTCGTCGTGGTCAGTTGACCGCCGGTCTCGATGCCCTGGATCAGGATCGGATCGAGCATGGCGCGCGCGGCGTAGATCGCGGCGGTATAGCCGGCGGGACCGGAACCGATAATCACGACTTTGGCGTGGGTGCTCTTGCTCACCGCTCGTCCATCCGTTTGTTGCCGGCGTGTGGAAACATCGGCCTGCCGGAGCCCCACGAAGTTGGATTTCGCTACGTCGCTGGATATCGGGCGCAGTCCGGCACTTCAGCCCCAACTACGACCGCCTGCCCGTTGCATGCACATGAAATCTAGGGATTTTCGGGAGCCATGCAAGATACGCAACCCGTTACCCCCAGTTCGATCATGCCTGGGCAGCCGGTGCGCAACACATTGGAATCTCACGTAGAACAAAATGGCCGGGCGCGACCCCGGCCATTTGGCAATAGGACGGCAGCTTAGGGTCTGCGATCGCGTCACCGCGCCGCCTATTTCCATTCGACCTTGACGATCTCGTAGGCCTTGGCGCCGCCCGGCGTCACCACCTCGACCTGGACGCCCTTTTTCTTCCCGACCAGAGCGCGGGCAAGCGGCGAGGTGATGGAGATCTTGCCTTTCTTGGCGTCCGCTTCCGGCTCGCCGACGATCTGCCAGACCGCTTTCTTGTCGGTGTCTTCGTCGATCAGGGTCACGGTCGCGCCGAAGGTGATGGTGTCGCCATGCAGTTTCGACACGTCGATAACTTCGGCGCGCGCAAGCTTGTCCTCGAGCTCGGCAATGCGTCCCTCGTTGAGCGACTGCGATTCCTTGGCGGCGTGATACTCGGCGTTTTCGGACAGGTCGCCATGGGTGCGCGCGTCGGTGATCTGCTGGATGATGCGGGGCCGCTCAACCTGCTGGCAATGCTTGAGTTCGGACTCAAGCGCCGCGTAGCCCTCCGCAGTCATCGGTATCTTATCCATCGGTCTTCGTCTCCATCCTCGCTACCGTCCCGATTTTGAAATTCGCCAGCGACCGGGCGCCACCTGCATTGCGAACTTCAAAATCGAAAGGACGCTAGCTCACCTGCGTTGCCAGGGCGGTTTTTAGATTTGAAGTTCCTACGCGAGCTAGCCGACAAACCTTAGGAACTTCAAATCCAAAGCTCCACCAGACCTGATATTTGCTAGTGGTCCTTTGATTCTAACATTCGCATGATAGCCCGAGGAACCGGGTGCGAATGTTAGAATCGGACCACTAGTTAGACAAAATTCAAGTCGCGGACCGGCGCGTCGTCCGGCCTCGCGACTAAATCCTGTCTCTACTGTCGGCGCTCGCGCTGGTCCGATTGTGGAACAGGGGCGGCCGCAAAATAACTTTGCAGCGCATAAACTTCGAGGTCGCCCCCGAGGTAGGCCTTGATACCTTGCGCTGCGGCGACGGCCCCAGAGAGAGTGGTGTAGTATGGTACTTTATGCAAGAGGGCTGCCCGGCGCAGCGAGCGGCTATCGGCGAGCGCGGTGGCCCCCTCGGTGGTGTTAAAAACAAGCTGGACACCGCCGTTTTTGATGGCGTCGACAATGTGCGGGCGGCCTTCTGCCACCTTGTTGATTTTGACCGCCGAAACCCCTTGCTCCTCGAGGTATCGCTGGGTTCCCGAGGTGGCCACCACCCCGAATCCGATCCCCGCCAACAGGCGGACCGAATCGAGGATGCGCGGCTTGTCCGCGTCCTTTACCGACACGAAAACGGTACCGCGCCGCGGCAGACGGGTCCCGCCGCCGAGCTGGCTTTTGACGAAAGCGACATTGTAATCGCGGTCGATGCCCATGACCTCGCCGGTCGATTTCATCTCCGGCCCCAGCACGGTATCGACCGCCGGGCCGAAACGGGCGAACGGAAACACCGCTTCCTTCACGCCGATGTGGCGGGCGGCGGCGAATTCGAAGCTTTGCGGCTTTAGCGCAAAACTTTTGAGCGTCTCGCCGGCCATGATGCGCGCCGCGATCTTTGCCGCCGGAATGCCGGTCACTTTGGCGACAAACGGCACCGTGCGCGAGGCGCGCGGATTGACTTCGAGGACATAAATATCGCCGTCCTTGATGGCGTATTGCACGTTCATCAA
>JASHSY010000238.1 GCA_030040825.1 Xanthobacteraceae bacterium | reverse complement strand
AATCCATCGGCAAGCGTGCTGCGCGCCATCGCGCACGCGCTCGATTTGCCGGTTTCGGCGCTGCTGCCGGAGACCGGCGCGCGCACCGCCGAGCTCGGCTCTATTCTTGAGCTATTGGCGCAAGTGCCGGAGAAGGAGCTTCCGGCGCTGACCAAGGACATCGCCGCGCGGGTGGCGCAGCGCGCCGGCGCCGATCGCGCCCGGCGCATCGCGCTGATCGGCTTGCGCGGCGCCGGCAAATCCACGCTCGGCCGCATGCTGGCTCAACATCTCGGCTGGCCGTTCATCGAACTCGACCGCCGGGTCGAGGAGGAATACGGCGCCAGTATTCCGGATCTGATCGAGATGGCGGGAACGGCAACCTTCCGCCGGCACGAGCGTGGAGCACTGGAGCGCCTGATTTCCGAGCACGAAGCGGCGGTGATCACCACCGCTGGCGGAATCGTGTCCAATCCCGAAACTTATGCCTTGCTGCTGCGTCGTGCTCACACCGTGTGGATCAAAGCGCGGCCGGAAGAGCATATGAGCCGGGTGATGGCGCAAGGCGATTTTCGCCCAATGGCGCAAAACCGCGCCGCCATGGCGGATCTGGTCGCCATCCTCGAAGCCCGCCGCGGCGATTATGCGCGCGCCCAAGCGGAACTCGACACCTCCGGCGACGCGGTCGAGCAGAGCTACGCCAAGCTTTTACGCCTGGTTACGCCCTGGATCGGGGAAAGCGTGCCGTGACGCTCGCCGACGAGGGCTTTCTCGATCTTCCGCCGCTGCGGCTCGAATACCGCATGATTGGGCCGCGCCCGGACGAGGCGCCGACCGTCGTCATGCTGCATCAAGGCCTCGGCAGCGTCGGCTTGTGGCGCGCCTTTCCGGAACAGCTTGCTGCGGCGACCGGCGCCGGCGTGTTTGCCTACTCGCGCGCCGGCTGCGGCCGATCTGGCCCCAGTGCAATGCCGCGCGGCGTCAACTTCATGCACGAGGAGGCGCTCGAAGTGCTGCCGCGTGTGCTCGACGCGATCGGTTTTAAGCGCGGCATCCTGTTCGGCCACAGCGACGGCGGCTCGATCGCGACCATTTATGCCGGCAGCGTACAGGATCACCGGGTGCGCGGCCTGGTGCTGATGGCGGCGCATTTCTTCACCGAGGACATGGGTCTTGATGCCATCCGCCGCACCCGCGACGAATTCGCCAACGGAGATCTGCGCGACAAGCTCAAACGCTGGCACGCCGATGTCGATGGTGCGTTCCTGTCCTGGGTCGAGCCGTGGCTCAATCCCGACTTCAAAACGTGGGACATCACCGATGCGCTTGGCTACATCCGCGTGCCGATCCTGGTCATTCAAGGCGCTGCCGACGAATACGGCACGCTCAAGCAGGTCGAGGCGGCCGAGCAAGAATGTTTTTGCCCGGTGGAAACGCTGATCGTGCCGGGTGCCGGGCATTCGCCCTATCGCGATGCCCCGGAAGCGACGCTTCAGGCCAGCGCGGTCTTTATCAATCGACTGCTCCGCGACCATCACGAGGCCGAAACAACCGGGGTTCAGCCGTTGCATCCAAATGCATTATAGTGCATATAAGCCGGGAAGGCGCGGTGCATTATAATACATACGAGGGAGTTTGTTGATGGCCGATGCGCACGTCCCCGAGCGCCCGCTGGCCAACGGTCAAAGCCAGATCGATTTTCAGACCGCGCCGGCGCGCTATCGCCATTGGAAGCTCGCGGTCGACGGTGACGTCGCGACATTGTTTATGGACGTCGACGAGAAGGGTGGGCTGTTCGAGGGCTACGAGCTTAAGCTCAACTCCTACGATCTCGGCGTCGATATCGAACTTGCCGACGCCATCGAGCGGCTGCGCTTCGAGCATCCGCAGGTGCGCGCCGTGGTGCTGCGCTCCGGCAAGCCGCGGGTGTTCTGCGCCGGCGCCAATATCCGCATGCTCGCCGGCGCAAGCCACGCGCATAAGGTCAATTTTTGCAAATTCACCAACGAGACGCGCAACGGCATCGAGGATCTGAGCGAGCATTCCGGTTTGCCGACCATCTGCGCCATCAGCGGCACCGCCGCCGGCGGCGGCTACGAGCTGGCGCTTGCCGCCGATCACATCATGCTGGTGGACGACGGCTCGTCTTCGGTCGCGCTGCCGGAGTTGCCGCTGCTCGCGGTGTTGCCCGGCACCGGTGGGCTCACGCGCGTCGCCGACAAGCGCAAGGTGCGCCGCGATCACGCCGACTTCTTCTGCACCACAGAGGAAGGCGTGAAGGGAAAGCGCGCGCTCGACTGGCGGCTGGTCGACGAGGTGGTGCCGGGTTCCAAATTCGAGGATACGGTCACGGCGCGGGCGAAGGAATTTGCCGCCAAATCCCGCCGCAATGGGGCCGGGCAGGGGATCAAGCTCACGCCGCTCGCCCGCACGTTTTCCGCCAACGGCGTCGATTACAGTGCGGTTGCGGTGGAGTTCGACCGGCCGGCGCGCCTCGCCACCATCACGCTGCGCGGCCCGACCGTACCGCCGCCGGCATCGGCCGACGCCATGGCGGCGCTCGGAACGGAATTCTGGCCGCTGCGGCTGGCGCGCGAGCTTGACGATGCGATCCTCAATATCCGGTTCAACGAATTCGACGTAGCCGCGATCGTGTTCAAATCCTCCGGCGATCCCGCCGAAGTGATCGCGTATGAGACATTCCTCGACGCCAACAAGGATCACTGGCTCACGCGCGAAATCCGTCACTTGTGGAAGCGCGTGCTCAAGTGCGTCGATCTCACGTCACGGTCGCTGGTCACTTTGATCGAACCGGGCTCGTGCTTCGCCGGCACACTTGCCGAATTGCCGTTCGCCAGCGACCGCTCCTACATGTTTCTCGGCCAGCGCAATGGCGACAACAAGCCGCCGGCGGTGCTGGTGCTGAGCGCCGCCAACTTCGGCAGCTATCCGATGTCGAACGGGCTCACCCGGCTCGCCAGCCGGTTCCTTGCCAATCCTGCCGATCTCGCGGCGGTCGAAGCGGAAATCGGCAAAACGCTCGATGCCGCGCGTGCGCAGAGGCTCGGTCTCATCACCTTTGCGCTCGACGATATCGACTGGGACGACGAGGCGCGCGTGTTTCTTGAAGAACGCGCGAGCTTTTCGCCCGACGGCCTAACCGGCCTGGAAGCCAATCTGCGCTTCGCCGGTCCGGAAACCATGGAATCGAAAATCTTCGCCCGGCTGACTGCGTGGCAGAACTGG
>JASHSY010000237.1 GCA_030040825.1 Xanthobacteraceae bacterium | reverse complement strand
ACCATGCGCATGCCTTGCAGCGCTTCCTGCATGGTCTCGATGATGCGGGTGCCGCCGGTGAATTGTTTCTGCGCGATATTGCGCACCCGGCGCACCAGCTTGCGCAGCAGGAATAGCGCCGGTGGCGCTATCACCAGCGCGGCAATTGACATGATCGGGTCGCGGATCACCATGACCGCGCCGAGACCGATCAGCGACATCAAATCGCGGCCGATCGCGGTGATCAAAAGGTTGATGACTTGACTCACCGAATTGGCGCCGGTGGTCAACCGGGCGATGAATTCCGACGAATGGCGATCGGCAAAGAAGCCCATGTTCTCGCGCAACAGCTTGTCGAACATGCGGCGCTGATTATCGGCGACGATGCGGTTGCCGACATAGGACAACGTGACCGTGGCGCCGTAGGTGGCGACGCCCTTGATGGTGAACACCGCCATGGTGATGATGCCGACGATGACGATGCCGCGGAAATTACGGTTGACATACGCTTCGTTGGTCATCGTGCCGATCAGATAGGCGCTCAGCGCCATGCCGGCGGCGGCAATGCACATCAGCGCCACGGCAATGGCGTAGCGCGGCCAGTGCGCCAGCGCCTCGTCGACAAGCAGGCGGCGTATCAATACGCGAGCGGGATACGCACCCGAAAACGATTCGGCCCTGGCAGCTTTCATGCGCGATCCGTTGCGTCCTGCGGCCGATGCGCGAACTCCGCGCGCTTTCCCGCCCGTTCCATGCCCGGAAGAGCCGCAATTTTCAAGTTATTTCAGCCGTGCGATCACCGCTTGGAACCGGCGGCCGTTCGCTTCGCTTGATCGGCATACGCGGCGCGCCGCTTCGTCAACTCGCGTTCCCAGCCGAGCGCGTGCGTGACAATGGTCGATAGATCGTCGTAGTGCGGCTGCCAGCCGAGCACCGCGCGCGCCTGCGCGGAATCGGCAACAATGCGCGCCGGGTCGCCCGGGCGCGGCGGCGCGATCTCAACACGAAAATCGACGCCTGACACGCGCTTGACCGTGTCGATCACCTCACGCACGGAAAAGCCGCGGCCATAACCGCAATTGAGTGTTTGCGACGGCGCGCCGGAACGCAAGTGGCGAAGCGCGTCGGAATGTGCGCGCACCAGATCGCTGACGTGAATGTAGTCGCGTATGCAAGTGCCGTCCGGCGTCGCATAATCGGCGCCGAAGATTTGCAATTTGTCGCGGGCGCCGAGCGCGGCTTCGATGGCAACCTTGATCAGATGCGTGGCGTCCTTGCTCGATTGTCCGGCCCGTCCGCGCGGATCGGCGCCGGCGACGTTGAAGTAGCGCAGGATCATATAATGGAGGTCGTGCGCACGGCCGGCGTCGCGTAGCATGACTTCGCTCATCAGTTTCGACCAGCCGTAAGGCGACATCGGTTGCTGCGGCGAAGTCTCCGGCACCGGAATTTTCGCCGGATCGCCGTAAACGGCCGCGGTCGATGAGAAAATGAAGTGGCGAACACCGGTCTTCACCGCACACTCGATCAGCGCCCGGGTATTGACCGTGTTGTTGCGATAATAGCGGAGCGGATCGTTAACCGACTCAGGGACCACGACCGAGGCGGCGAAATGGATGATGGCATCGACTTGGTGTTGGTGGATCAGCCGCTCGACTAACGCCTGATCGCCGCTGTCGCCGACGACAAGCGGCAGACCCTCGCCGACGGCCCAGGCGAAGCCGGTTGAGAGGTTGTCGAGAACGACGACCGGCTCGCCGGCATCGGCGAGTTCGAGCACCATATGGCTGCCGATATAGCCGGCTCCACCGGTGACCAGGATCGTCATGCGTCCAGTCCGTCTTTTAAAGCCTCTGACTTCATACGCCGATTTGATGAATATGCGGTTATACCGGGGACTTTAGCCGAGAGCGCGCGGCGTTGTTACGCGCGCCGCGAGCGCGGAACGGGTGGCTGCAAACACCGCGTCCGGGCCGATATCGCGCAGACAGCGGTGATGGCCGAGCGGGCAGACATTTTGGTTGCAGGGACGGCACGGCAGGCCGCTGGTGATCTCGAGCGCGGCAGCCAGCGGATTGAGTGGCGCCCACAGCGCGGCCGTCATCGGACCGAAAATGCCGATCGACGGGGTGCCGAGCGCGGCGGCGACATGCAGCAGGCCGGAATCGTTGGCGACCGCCGCCGCCGCGGCGGCCAGCGCCAGCACGGCGTCACGGATGTCGTTGCCGGTGAGGTCGCGCGCGCGTGTGTTGCCGACGATTTCGCGCGCCAGCGTTTTTTCATTCGGGCCACCGAGCACGAAGACGTCGCAGCCTTCCGCCAAGAGCCGATGGCTCAGCGCAGCGTACGACGCGCTCGGCCAGCGCCGCGCCGGCGCGACCGAGCCCGGCGCCAGCGCGACCAGCGGCCGGTTGCCGGAGAGGCCGTGTTTTGTTTGCCAAGCGGCGACTTCACTCGGAGGGATGGTAAGAACCGGCAGCGGCCAAACCGCCGGCGGCGCGGCATTTTTCGGCAATGCCAGCGCTGCGCAGCGGTCGATGGTGCGCGGCAGCTTCCATTCACCGAAGCGAAGATCATTGACCAGCAACACACGCGCTTCGCCGACAAATCCGGTGCGGCGCGGAATGCCGGCGAGAAATGGCGCCAAAGCAGATTTCCAGGTGCGCGGCAGGATCAGCACGTCGCCGTAATCTTCGCGCCGAAGCCTTCGCGCCAAGGCAAACTGCTGCGACAGCGCAATGCGCCCGCGTGGCAGATCGACGACGACGGCGTGTCTGATGCCGGGCATGTAGTCGGCAAGCGGCGTGCACAAGGTCGTCGCCAGCACATCCACGGGCCGATCGGGAAAGCGCTCACGCAGCAGCGTCACCACCGAGTGACCGCGGACGAAATCGCCGACCCACATATACGGCACGATCAGAATCGGCCGTTTGTCCAATTCCTGAGGGGTGGCGCGTAGTTGTGAATTATTGTTCATTTATAATAGAGAATCTATATTCATTTCATTAGCCATGAGTCGGCACCCCGCCGGTCGCGGTCACCGTGTCCGGTATCGTAGAAACTTCGAATCCATCGCACCAGTGTTGCACGCCGGACGTGACTGGGGCTAAAGGGTGCGAGCTAAACGGTTCGATGGCAACCTCAAGCGGTGTTCCGGGCGTCGATGTTGTTGGTCACCGGCGGGGCCGGCTTCATCGGATCGAACGTGCTTGCGAGCCTCAACGAGGCCGGCCGCGCCGACATCGCCGTCAACGATATGCTCGGCCGTGACGGCAAATGGCACAATTTGTCCGGCCGTCAGCTTGCCGAATTCGTTCCACCTGCGGATCTCCTGCGCTGGCTCGACGGCCGCAAACTCGACGCAGTGGTGCATTTCGGCGCCATCTCCTCGACCACCGCGACCGATGCCGACCAGCTGATGGAAACCAACTTCCGCCTGTCGCTGCGTCTGTTCGACTGGTGCGCGGCGACGCG
>JASHSY010000236.1 GCA_030040825.1 Xanthobacteraceae bacterium | reverse complement strand
ATGATCGAAATGATGCTGACCGGTCGCATCCTCGATGCCGCGGCAGGCGAGCGGATCGGACTTTCGCACTATGTGGTCGAGGCGGGAAAGACGCTAGAGAAGGCTATTGCACTCGCAGACGTCATCGCCAAGAACGCACCGATCCCCAACTATCTCATCATTCAAGCGATCCCACGGATCGAGAAGATGGCGTCGGCGGAAGGGCTCTGGACGGAGGAAGTAGCGCAAGCACTCAGCCTCACCTCCGATGACGCGCGTGCCGGAATTGACGCTTTTCTCAACAAGCGAAAGATCGATTTTTAAGCCGATCTCGCCGGAGCCAATGAATGCGGCGCAATTCGAGTTTCGGTAAGGGTCCGTAGAAGCCGACTTGATGCGATACGTCCTCGCCATCGATCAGGGTACCACCTCGACGCGAACCATCCTGTTCGGGACGGATGGCGCTCCGCTCTCGGTTGCGCAGCGGGAGTTTAAGCAAATCTATCCACATCCCGGCTGGATCGAGCATGATCCCGCCGAAATCTGGCAAACGACGCTGACGACCATGCGCGACGCGCTGCAAAGCGCCGCGCTGAACGCCACAGACATCGTTGCTATCGGCATCACCAATCAGCGTGAGACCACCCTCATCTGGGATCGTAAGACAGGAGACCCGATCAGCAACGCGATCGTTTGGCAGGATCGCCGAACCGCCGCTCTTTGCGCTCGCATGGCGGCCGACGGATGCGAAGATATGGTCAGCGAGCGCACCGGACTGCTGCTCGATCCGTACTTCTCGGCGACGAAAATCTGCTGGATACTCGATAACGTTCCAGGTGCGCGTGCGCGTGCCGACAAAGGCGAGTTGGCTTTTGGCACCGTCGACACTTACCTGCTATGGCGGCTGACGAAAGGTTCGGTCCACGCAACAGATCCCACCAACGCTTCGCGCACACTTCTATTCAATATCCGGTCCGGTCGCTGGGATGAAGAATTGCTGCGGCTGTTCAAGGTGCCGGCGTCGCTGCTGCCGCAAGTGCGCGATACTGCGGGCGAATTCGGCATTGCTACAGCGGAGCATCTCGGCAACGAGATCGCCATCCTTGCCCTCGCCGGCGATCAGCAAGCCGCGCTGATCGGCCAAGCTTGCTTAAAGCCGGGAATGGTCAAGGCGACTTACGGAACCGGCGGATTCGTCTTGCTCAATACCGGATCCAACCCTGTCCGCTCACGGCATCGTCTGCTGACCACGATTGCCTATCAATGGAATGGCAACCGCCACTACGCCCTGGAGGGCTCAATCTTCGTGGCTGGCGCTGCAGTCAAATGGCTGCGCGACGCGCTCGGGATCATCGCCTCGTCGGCTCAGGCCGATGAACTTGCCGCGCAAGCCGACCCGGAGCAGCTTGTCTATTTCGTACCGGCTTTTGTCGGTCTGGGCGCACCCCACTGGAACAGCAATGCCCGGGGCACCGTCACCGGTTTGACGCGCGGGACGACCCGGAAGGAGTTGGCACGCGCCGCGCTCGAAAGCGTCGGGTATCAGACGCGCGATCTGCTTGCGGCCATGTATGCCGATGCCGGCGAAACGCGGCAGCCGGGCATCAAGCCTGTCATTCGTGTCGACGGCGGGATGTCGGCGAGCGACTGGACCATGCAATTTCTCGCTGACGTACTAGACGTGCAGGTCGATCGGCCCACGATCCGCGAAACGACGGCGCTTGGCGTTGCACTATTGGCCGGCTGGCAAGCCGGAGTGTACCCGGCGCCGGATGCGTTTTCGACGATCTGGCGTCTCGATCGCAGCTTCCAGCCAACGATGCCTGAAAACATCCGCGAGAACCGCTACCGTGGCTGGCGCGACGCGCTGGCGCGAACGCTGATGCCGGACATCCATTAAAAGATTAGAGCGATGCGTCTGCTTCCGGCGGCGCCGGCCCGGGGGAGCGCCGATCAAACTGCGACAACGCGGTTGCTTGCTGAGCGAAGATCCTCTGCAATATTTCCCTGTCGATGGGCTTCTGCAGGATCGGGATCTCGCTGAACCGACTGTCGACGCTCTCAGCATCGTAGCCCGTGACGAACACGAACGGTACCTTACGTGCTGACAATATCTCGGCGACCGAATAGATCAGCCCGTCGCCGAGATTGATATCGAGGACGGCCGCGTCAGGCGGATCGTCCCTGGCAACTGCCTCAGCCTCGGATACCGTGCAAACGGGACCGATGACGTGGAAGCCGAATTCGGTGAGGCTTTCCTGAATCATCATGGCGACTAGCGCTTCGTCCTCGACCAAAAGCACACGCGGCTTGTCTGCCGGCGTCACCCCGGCTGCACCGCCATTTGCTTTACCGTTTAGTCGCTCCCTTCCCACCGAAGATTTCATCAATACGCTACTCGGTACCGACAAAACGCATTGCAGGCCTTTCGAATTCCAGTCAAAAATAACTTTGCCGCCAAGTTGTTGCTCAACGCTTGCAATGATCACCTTCAAGCCGAAGCTGCTGGCCAATGGCGACGCAACGTGCGGGCCGCCACTTTCCACCCAGTGTAAATTCAGCGTGTCTGCCTGCAATCGCCAATCGAGCACCACTTTGCCCGTCGTCGATGAAAGGGCGCCGTGTTTGGCAGCGTTGGTGGCGAGTTCATGCAGTGCAAGCGCAAGACCTTGAGCGGTCGCCGGCTGTAGCGAAATACCGGGCCCGCCGATCTCGATCTTGTCACCCGCCCGGTAGGGAGCCAATTCCTCCACGACGAGCTTTCCAAGATCGGCGCCGTGCCAGCGGGAGTCGGAGAGCAGCGTGTGCGCGCGCGCCATCGCTTTGATGCGACCTTCAATCGCCAGTACGTAGTCGTCAACGCTTTTCGCCCGCGTCAGCCTTATGATCGATTGGATAACGGCAAGCGCGTTGCGGGCGCGATGATCGACCTCCCGCGCCAATAATACCTGGCGCTCTTCGGTCTCCTTGCGATCGGTGATGTCTGTAGTGACACCGCTGATGCGCACCACACGACCGGCGGCATCGACGCTCGCGGCTGCGGTCCCGAGACACCAGCGTTGGTCCCCATTGGGACGCAACACGCGAAACTCGCTTTGCTGAGTACGCTCGCCCTTCGACAAACTATCAACACTCTGCCAAAACGAATTCCAATCTTCGGGATGGATGAGGCCGCGAATATTCTCCGCCGAGATTTCGAACTTTTGTGGATCGACTCCGAAAATGCGATGTTGGCCCTCGTCCCATCTCCATTCGTCGGTGCCGAGATCCCAATCCCACGAGCCCATCTGACCGGCCGCAAGCGCAAGGCTGCGGCCCTGCTCGCTTTGAAGCAAGCGCTGGTTCGAAGATTCAAGTTCCGCCGTGCGTTCCGCGACGTGCCGCTCGAGTCGGGAATTCAATTCCTCGAGCTCCCGCGTTTTCCGAAACAGCTCGACAAATACCCTCACCTTTGCCCGCAACACTTCGGGAACGACCGGCACGGGCACATAATCTGCGGCGCCCATCTCATAGCCGCGCAAGCGGTCTACGTCGGTGAGAAGAACGGCTGAAATGAAAATGATTGCCGTCTTGCGGAACCGCGGGTGGTCGCGGAGCATCGCCGCGAATTGGAAGCCATCAAGCACCGGCATACATACGTCGACCAGAACGACGGCAACGTCGTTCTTAAGCAGAAATTGCAGGGCTTCGCGTGCCGACGAAGTTTTGACGAGATTCTCCCCGAGGTCATGGAGGATCACCTCGTAAGAGAGCAGCTTGTCGGGCTGATCGTCTACCAATAGGACGTTGACTTTTTCGGTCATGGCGGCCGCGATTAGCGATGCAACCACATCCGCAGCGCGGACAAGAGTTGCTCGGTATTAACAGGCTTAGCGAGATAGTCCGACGCCCCCGCTTGCAGGCACTTTTCGCGATCGCCCTTCATCGCCTTGGCGGTCAAGGCAATGATCGGCAAGCGGCGATAGGCCTGGTCCTGGCGGATTTTCCCGATCGTCTGATAACCATCCATTTCCGGCATCATGATGTCCATCAGCACGATGGCGAGCGCCGGCGTCTCTTCGACCAGCGTGATCGCTTCGGCTCCCGTCGTCGCGGTGAGCACTTTCATACCGCGGCGTTCCAGCGCGCTCGACAATGCAAAGATGTTGCGCGGATCGTCGTCGACCAGAAGCACGGTGCGGCCGACCAGATCCTCGTCGGAGCTATTGAGCCGCTCCAGCATATGCTGTTTTTCGGCCGGCAAGTCGGTGATGACGCGATGCAGGAAGAGCGCAGTCTCGTTGAGTAGCCGCTCCGGCGACTCGACGCCTTTCACCACAATGCTGCGCGCCATGGTGTGGAGCTGGGCATCCTCATCGGCGGATAATTCTCGCCCCGTGAATACGACGACTGGAATGTCGGCGAGCGAGCTGTCCGCGCGCATACGCTCCAGCACTTCGAAGCCCGACATGTCCGGAAGACGAAGGTCGAGAACCACGCAATCGCACGGATTATCGTGCAGCGCACTCAATGCCTCGCCGCCCGTGCCTGCATTCACGATGTCGATATCGTCATGGCCGAGCAACTCGCGGATGCTCATCTGTTCGGCCTTGTTGTCCTCCACAATCAATAGCCGCTTGCGTCGCGGCTGGGTAAATTCCTTGATGCGGGATAGCGCCTCGTCGATACCTTCCCGTGTGGTCGGCTTGTTGACGAAGGCAAAAGCGCCGCGCGCCAGACCATGCTCGCGATCCTCGTCGAGCGACACGATCTGCACCGGGATATGCCGGGTTAAAGGATTCTGCTTGAGCTGACTGAGCACGTTCCAGCCAAGCATGTCGGGCAGGAACACATCGAGCGAAACCGCGCTCGGCTGATATTGCTTGGCAAGATTGAGCGCATCATCGCCGCGCGTCGCTAACAGCGCCTTGAAGCCTTTGTCGCGCGCAAGATCGATCAGGATGCGGGCGTAGTGCGGATCGTCCTCGACGATAAGCAGAATACTGTCGCCGGCCTGAATATCCATGCGGTCGTCCGGGATGGGCTCGATCGTGCGTTCGGAAACGATGTGAAACCCCGCCGGTTGAGGCGAGGCGGTCGACCCGACTGCTCCCGCCGCCCCGTGTGTTGTCGCGCTTGGACCGACATACTTGCTCGGTAGATAGAGCGTGAATGTCGATCCGGTACCGGGCGAGCTGCGCAGATGGATTTCGCCCCCGAGCAAACTTGCCAATTCGCGGCTGATGGCGAGACCGAGACCGGTGCCGCCATATTTTCGACTGGTCGACGCGTCGGCCTGCTGGAATGCTTCGAAGATGATTTTCTGCTTTTCGAGTGGGATGCCGATGCCGGTATCGGTGACCTCGAAGGCCACCACGGCCGGCGCCTGGCTGAGCACCGGATGATCCGTGCTCCAGCCGCCAAGCGCCACTGCGACATTGAGGCGAACGCCGCCCTGCGCTGTGAACTTGAAGGCGTTCGACAGCAGATTCTTGAGCACCTGCTGCAAGCGCTTGGCGTCGGTCGTGATAGTGCGCCCAAGATTTGGGTCCGCATGAACCTCGAATGAAAGTTGACGTGTTTCCGCTTCGTGACGGAACGGCCGCGCCATCATATCGAGCAAGTTCGAGAAGAAGACCTCCTCGGCGTCGACCGTCACAGTACCAGACTCGATCTTGGACAAGTCGAGGATATCGCTGATGAGGTTGAGCAAGTCGGTGCCAGCGCCATGGATCGTTCTGGCAAACTCGACCTGCTTGGCCGTTAGGTTGCCCTCGGGGTTGTCGGTAAGCTGCTGCCCGAGGATCAGGATCGAATTGAGCGGCGTGCGCAGCTCGTGCGACATATTGGCCAAGAATTCCGATTTATACTTGGAGGTAAGCGCAAGCTCGGTCGCCTTTTCCTCCACGGCGCGACGGGCCTGCTCAATTTCCTGATTCTTACGCTCCACTTCGACGTTGCGCTCGGCGAGCTGTTGCGCCTTCTGCTCGAGCTGCTCGTTAGTTTGTTGCAGCTCCCTCTGCTGCGCTTGCAATTCGCCGGCCAACTGCTGCGATTGCTTCAGCAGACCCTCGGTTTGCATTGTCGCCTCGATCGAATTGAGCACGATGCCGATCGAGGTCGTGAGCTGTTCGAGGAATATGGTTTGCAGCGCCGTGAACTCGTGCATCGACGCCAGTTCGATTACCGCCTTGACTTGGTTCTCGAACAACACCGGCAACACGATGTTGTTGCGGGGCGATCCCTTGAACAGCGCCGAGCTGATCGGAACGGTGCCACCCGGCATGTCGGTTATCAGCATGCGCCGCTTGTCGAGCGCGCATTGTCCGATCAGACCTTCGCCAAGGCCTACTGTTTCGGGGTGACCGTTCGTGCTGTCGTCGGCATACGCCGACAACAGGCTGAGACTGCTCTGTTTCTCGTCGCCTTCCATCTGATAGATGACGCCCTGCTGGGCGTTGACGAGAGGCGCCAATTCGGACAGCAGCAAGCGGCCGACGGTCGCCAGATCGCGCTGGCCTTGCAGCATGTTGGTGAATTTTGCCAGGTTGGTCTTCAGCCAATCCTGCTCGGTGTTGCGGTCGGTGGTCAGCCGCAAGTTGTCGATCATCGTATTGATATTGTCCTTGAGCTCGGCCACTTCGCCGCGCGCGTCGACTTGAATCGATCGTGTCAGATCGCCTTTGGTCACTGCCGTCGCCACTTCGGCGATGGCACGAACCTGGGTGGTCAGGTTGGCGGCAAGCAGGTTGACGTTACCGGTCAAGTCTTTCCAGGTGCCGGCGGCGCCGGGCACGTTCGCCTGACCGCCAAGACGGCCTTCGACGCCGACCTCGCGCGCCACCGTAGTCACCTGATCGGCGAAGGTTGCGAGCGTATCGGTCATGTTGTTGATGGTTTCGGCCAGTGCCGCCACCTCGCCTTTCGATTTCACGGCAAGATTTTGTTTCAGGTCGCCGTTGGCGACCGCGGTCACGACTTTCACGATACCGCGCACCTGCTCGGTCAGGTTGGCGGCCATAACGTTCACCGTGTCGGTCAAGTCCTTCCAGGTACCGGCGACGCCCGGCACTTGCGCCTGTCCGCCAAGTAGACCTTCGGTGCCGACTTCGCGGGCGACGCGGGTGACTTCCGACGCGAAGCCATTGAGCTGGTCCACCATCGTATTGATGGTGATCTTCAATTCGAGAATTTCACCTTTGACGTCGACGGTGATCTTGCGCGACAGGTCCCCGCGCGCCACCGCCGTAGTCACCTCGGCGATGTTGCGGACCTGAGTCGTGAGGTTAGCGGCAAGCAAGTTGACGTTGTCGGTCAAGTCCTTCCAGGTGCCGGCGACGCCGGGCACCACGGCTTGGCCGCCGAGGCGGCCGTCGGCGCCCACTTCGCGCGCGACGCGGGTCACTTCGGCGGCGAACGAACGCAGTTGCTCAACCATCGTGTTGAGCGTGTCTTTCAGGAGCAGCATCTCACCGCGCACATCGACGGTGATTTTGCGCGAAAGGTCGCCACCGGCGATCGCCGTCGCCACCTCGGCGATGTTGCGCACCTGGCCGGTGAGGTTTGAAGCCATGAAATTGACGTTGTCGGTCAGGTCCTTCCAGGTGCCGGCGACGCCGGGCACCTGCGCCTGGCCGCCGAGCTTGCCTTCGGTACCGACTTCGCGGGCAACGCGCGTCACTTCGGAAGCAAAGGCGTTGAGCTGGTCCGCCATCGTATTGATGGTGTTTTTCAGCTCGAGAATTTCGCCCTTAACATCAACAGTGATCTTGCGCGACAGGTCGCCGCGCGCCACCGCCGTGGTCACTTCGGCGATGTTGCGCACTTGCGCGGTGAGATTGCCGGCCATCGAGTTGACGGAATCGGTCAAATCCTTCCAGGTGCCGGCGACACCGGGCACGTTGGCCTGGCCGCCAAGGCGGCCTTCGGTGCCGACCTCGCGGGCAACGCGCGTCACCTCGCCGGCGAAGCGGTTGAGCTGGTCGACCATGGTGTTGAGGGTTTCCTTCAACTGCAAAATCTCGCCGCGCACGTCGACGGTGATTTTGCGCGAAAGGTCGCCGCCGGCGATGGCCGTCGCCACCTCGGCTATGTTGCGCACCTGGCCGGTGAGGTTCGAGGCCATCGAATTCACCGAGTCGGTCAGATCCTTCCAAGTGCCGCCCACCCCCGGCACGTTGGCTTGGCCGCCAAGCTTGCCTTCAGTACCGACTTCGCGCGCGACGCGGGTCACTTCGGCGGCAAACGCGTTGAGCTGAT